>NZ_NFHX01000038.1:0-17825 GCF_002161515.1 Faecalibacterium sp. An58 | reverse complement strand
CTGCTCCCCTGGGCCGAAAGCCTACCCGAGTATTGCAAACTCAAATAATTTTAACCGATTTGAGTTCCTTATGGGAGCTCTTTTCTTTATCCCTCACGGGGGATTATTGAGCGCTTACGCTGCAAAACTTATATACATTTTTATTCTTATTTTAAATCCATCAACCCGTCCAAACTGAAGTCCAGAGCAGAGTAAAAGGCACCCAATTCAAAAAGAATCGGGTGCCTTTCTACCACTTTCCAGTGCAATATCGCAGAATCTTTTCTGTGTACGCCGAGGCTTGGGTTATTTCTCTCCAACTAGATTGCCACCAAGCCTAAATGTAATTGTTTCTTATAAGCAATCTTCTATTGTTTTTATGGCCACAGGTTTCGCATATTTAATCTGTGCATCTCGCAGAAAAATAGTTTCGGCTTTGTGTGGTGCAGCCCATATCGCGGGATAAACGACAAGCTCTTTGCTACATCTGCGACTTCTAACGGTAAATTTACCATTATTAAATATTACATTGATTCCAGACTGCTGAAGAATTTTCGAAAGTGGAAGTAGAATTGCTTTTTGTTCTACGTTCGTCAACGGTTCAGGCAATTTGCCATCTTCTCCCCAATCCAGAAGGTTCAAAGCCGCTTTTCGATCTAGCATACCATGAACATACTGATTTCGGTAATGCTTTAAACAGTTATGGCAAGCATTCTCACAGGTACAGTTTTCCAGCAGGTTTCTTGTCCTATTGAGTAAATTTTCAATTTGTGTTGCCATGCTGACAGCATAGCCAGCACCGCTTGAGAGGCTATCATAAAGGTAAATGTCTACAAAATCTCCATTTTGATTTTGACGCATGCGATAGCCTGTCACCAACTCCGTAAATTCAATATCTAATTCTTGGCAGGCTGCCAATCGGAGTGCTTCTGCCAGAGATTGTCCCGCACGATTTAACCACGAGTCTTTTTGTATATCTACATTTACACGATTACGATCCAGCTGAAACTCCAAGACCAACATATCAGTAATAAAATCATACCCTAGATTAATGTTGATACAGTCTGTATGTTTACACTGAGTTCGGTTAAATTTAGACCGGTAGGGACGCATAACCCCCTTTAGTGCACTTGCATCATCACCTGGCATCGCCGCGCCACAGTCGCAGCAGACCATAAAGCCTCTATCTCCTACACCTTTGTTTAGCATAATGATACGCTGGTTGGAACGAACTGCCATCCTGATATTAACGCATCCATGGATTGCTAAAACATCATCCGCATCAGGCAATGTAGAATACAGAGGCTGTTGTGTAGCAGAATACTCTTCATTTAATTGGGCCATTTCAATAGATCTGCCATCTTTTGGCGCAAATCCCCAAGGGCGAAGCATCTCACGCATCGATGTTAACGATGAATTGCCACAAAAAGGACACCGCTCCACATGATCTTCTTGTAAGCCAAACCACCCGCACGCATCACAAGTCAGCACCTGCTTACGGTAATTTGCATCTCGAATAAATGCTCTTGCAGGTGATGCTGCAGTTACAGCTTTTCGATCTGCTCCTGGGCAATACAGGCCGCCAATTTGATAAGTTGTTTTATCTACTACAATAGCTCTACCCGGCGCATATTCTCCAATGGCCATATCCAAGCCTCGTTCCACCTGGTATCGAATCCGTCCATCTGAACTTGTGATATATGTGCTTACCACGTTTTTAGGAAATGAATATGTCGGAATAATTCCTTCCTCATACAACGCATCTAACAGCGATTTTTTGCCAGACTCACTTCCGTCATCAGTATCATATAGTTCAGGATGTTTTTCCCGTTTATCTTTTAACTGCGCGAGTGCATCTTGAAGCGACGATTTATAGCTTTGTAACACTTGCTGAGATAAAACTGGAACCAAAATATCTGTCGGGCAAATTTGAAATTCTGCCAGGTATGTAGAAAAAGCCGACAAATGGTCATCCAAAAAAGTCATAGCCGGTATAGCATCCAGGCTATACAATTTTTTTGCCAAATAACTTTGTAAAGCGACCATGCTCAAATGTCGTTGAACAATTTTCTCACTACCAATATCAATCCAGGGTCTACATGGATCTCCGCGAAGCATCGGGACTGGATGGGAAAAATAAAGCGAATCATGCGGACCATCTTCACAAAAAGTCACTATGGTCGAAAGACTTGTACCTCTACGGCCAGCGCGACCAGCACGTTGCTGATAGTTTTCACGCATAGGTGGTATATTTCGTAGACCAACTGCTACCAGTGAGCCAATATCAATGCCTACTTCCATAGTAGTAGTACTACTCAAAATATCCACTGGAGTTTGTCCCGACTGTAGAAAATCCTGGAACCGAAGTTCATACTCCTCGGTGCGAGACCACAATTCGTCTCTTTGGTCTTTATAAGACAACTGCGCAGTATGTTCCTCCGTATCAATAACTCGGATTGTCTCCCCATGCAATGCATCTAAAACCGGTGTACGCCAAAAATCTAAAGCTTTCATTTCCTCTTTTGATACAAGATGCACTCGTTCGCTTTGACAAACCGGGCATTTTTTCCTCAATAGATACGGAGTCAACCCTGAACACTGCTCGCACCGATACCAACTATGCGCCAAGTCAAATCGAGGTTTTATACGTGAAAGATCTACATAATATTTTCCATCGTTTGTCTGGCTTTCAGCCATAAAGGTTTCTCTTAAAACCCGTACCCAAGTACTTTCTTGAGGATCTCCATCCTTCCATCCCATGATTTCTCGAATTGCTGTAGAGAAGTGCCAGTCTTTTGTCATTCCATACCCTGTATAATTCGGCCGCACTTTTAGACGGATGTCATTTGAAATGGTCTGACCCAATACTACAAAACGGTCACACGTCCATAGTATCCAAGCATGAAATAACTCCATAAACTCGGTTTCTTCTACCTCAATACCGGATTCTTCCAACAAATCAATTGCATCCCATTTTGCAACATCTGTTGGCTCAATCCAACTGATCGCAGCATCTTCTAATGTATTGTATCCACCGCAATAGAGTCGTAGTAATTGCTCCTTCATTGCATTCGGCGCATGTTCTACAATAGTAAATCGTGGCACGTAATCCAAACGACGCTTTTTACTCTTTTGATAACTTTTGAGAGCCTGCAGTCCATGTTCCATCAAGGTATTTTGCTGCTGTTCTACAAAAAGATGTACATGGTGTTCCACTGCAGCCATTGCAAAGAAGTCATACAGCGTATTCATCGAATGCTCTATCGTTTGATGTTCCATACAATTAATAGCAAGAGCCACTAATTGACGCGCTGCGGTTCGGTCGGATGCATCTGACATGTCCCGTGCCAGCTTAGCTGCGCGCTGTCGGCTGTCAGAAAACAATAGCACTTTACGTCCTTCATTAGGAAAGCGCTCCGGTTGTCCAGATTTTTCAGGGACCGGTGGCTGTGCTTGGAACTGTGATTTAATAAGATTGAAAAACGACAAATTTCCTCGCGTGTTAAATGATGTCAACTGCATCCGAGACAATTCGCGCAGGCAGTGGGGACACGTAGAAAATGTCAGCAAATTGGGACGCCCTTTTGCAGAAAAGCTGCTGTAATATAGTTTTCTAATACCTGGTTGTCCATCTAACGAATCATCAGAAAAATCAACAAATCCACTTTCTACATCTAAATAACAGGGCATAATAGGATTTTTTCCCTGTTTCTGTGGTAAGTGATAGTCTGTTTGCGGAATGAAAAGATGAATTTCTTGCACTTCATTTTGGTTAAATGCACCAGGTGCATGCCAAAGATATGTTCTTCTACGATTTTCAAAGTCCGATGTTAACACATATCCTTTAAAAAAGAGACTTCCACACCGCCGGTCATTGAACAACTCATAAACATTGCTTCCACATATTTTACAAGTCATTCTTCCATCGGAAAAATAAATCTCTCCTAATGTTAAACCTTGTTCTGTATGAGCATGAGGGCAATCGGGATTAGTGCAAGCATACACACCTTTAATTCCACGAAATAGCATATGCATTCGAGCTGGGAACAAAACACTGCCCTCTATATTGTGTGCCAATGGTGCAATTGCTAACATTACACTTACAGCATAAAGTGCCTCCTCTATTGTACTTGCAGGAAAGATCGCCTCTGCTAATTCCTGTAACGAAACTGCAGTTCCCCTGCACATTTGAAATAGTGTACAGAACGGCTTGTAATCTAGAATATGGTCATACATCCAATAACAGGCTGCTGAGAGATCTTGAAAAGGTGCAGCAGAATGAGTGACTCCTTGCCAAAATTCATTACAAGCTTTCAGCTTCTGTTTGTCTTCTCCTTCAAACTCTTCTGCTATAGCCACTAAAAAATTGGTTACTGGGATTTCCCAACTATTTTCAGCATGAATTTCTTCTTGCTCTCCTGTAAGATAGCAGAATGGACACTCCTCATCCGATGCTGTCAGTGCATTAGCAAATTCTCTGACTGCCTTTCGATCTTTCTCGTTCTGATCAGGCATACTAGCTGTCGTCAGTATAAATTGTACACGGTCCCGTTTAATGCCCAGTCGATGAAGTAATCTACGAATCAACAGTGAAACTTCACCACCAGATGACCCTCGATACATATGTGCTTCATCGATGACAAACAGAAGTTTATTTTCCGGTGCTTCATCCAGCCACCTTTTTGTATCATCCCAAATTTTCTTTTCTCGCGGCCGCAACAGCATATATTCCAACATCGAATAGTTCGTAATAAGAATATCCGGACAAAACTGTTGCATTTCAAAGCGTGTTACTAGCTCGGCATCCTCCGGATCAGGGATATGTTGGCTATTATGTAATTTCGTAAGAAAATCAGTGAAATTTGCCTTTGCAGGAAGTTTACCTTCGCGTATAAGCTTGGATAAAAACGCTTTTCCTTCCTCACTATCCGGATGAACCATTTGGGCATATGTATTTTCTAAACGATGATCTGCATCTTTCCTAGGCTCTGGACCAGCGTATGGCGTGCGACCGGTGTACATACCAAATTGTGGACGTCGCACATTTTTATGAGTACACTCCCTAAAAATCCTTACAAACTGGCATTCTGGATCTCCCATTAGTCGGCGCAATCTACTGACTTGATCCGATACCAATGCATTCATGGGATACATAATAATAGCTCGTACTCCACGTAATTTCCAACTTTCAGGTTGATTACGAGCTTCTGTTACTAACTTTGCCATCAACGGCCACAAAAAGCACTCTGTTTTACCCGAACCCGTACCAGTAGATACAAATAGGTCCTTTCCTTCCTGTGCCGCTTCCAATGCTGCAATTTGGTGACAAAACGGCGATGGATAAACGCCAAGTTTAGCCTCAGATAATTTGCCAAAATAATCCTTCATCCAATCTGGCAGTTTTTCTGACAGCTGAATTCCATGTTCCTTGCTTTTATATGCGGGGGACGATTCTATATACGGTTTTTGATATAAAACACCCTCCTGATCCAATTTTCCTTGCAGTGCAGAAAGCAGAATAGGAGATTTTCCAAAATATTGAGATTTTATATAGTTTTCAAGAGATAATCTCAACTGTTTATGGATTGCATTTGCTCCATTTGCCATAATTGCTCCTTTACAAAAACTGATATCCTATGGTCTCTAGTGTTTGTTCAAAAATCGGATACACATTCATTGACATTTCACGACAAAATACTTGTGGGGTCAATGTGGATATATCATAATTGATTGGCCAGCTATATAATTTAAAAAAATCCTCTTCTGCCGGTGGAAGGCGATAGCCCAAACGGATCTGCACTATATCTCTTTTCACTTGTGTTGTAATCGGAGGCAATTTATGTTTCATGTAGAGTAAGGCACTTGCAATGCGTCGATATTCTCCATCACTTGGCTGTCCAACACATCGAATATCATTGACCAGCCATTCAGGAATCTGTTTTTGCCAGAAGCAATCTTCTTTGTATCGATAAAACACATAAATCTTTCTTGGAAAGCCATAACGAGCTAGAGAAACTTGATCTTCCCTATCCGGATTTTCCTGCCAGTATCCTCTTGAAAATGGTGGCTTTGTACGAAGAAATTGGGCATCTCTCGGCCAGTCAATTCGAGTCCATTCCCCAAGCTTTAAAATGCTCTGTAAAAAGTCCTGCATTGACTGTGTTTGTAGTCCAAACATATTTGCTACACTTTCCCTATCCTTGCTTGCCTTAGATAGCTCATACATTCCTAATCCACTCATATGAACTTTTTTCATTGGATCAATTCCACGATAGAGAATACAGTTTTCCGTCCCACTTTTCTTTGGTACCGCAGGCGTTAAATGATACTTACTATGGTAAAAAAATCCATTCCGGCGGTATATATTGTAAATTTCCTCCGATAAACTTTTTATATTCTGCAGAAAACAATTTTTTATACTAGGCTCTATCACAAGATAAGCATTCAGCATTTCTTCTGCTCTCTTTTTAAAATGCTGAATTGAAATCGCTTCTCCATTTTCTGGACAATCCCACAAAGAGGTAAGCGCCATTTTACCTGTTGCACTATAAATCACTCGGCATAGGCAACTTGTGTTTGTCGGGTCAATTTCAATTCCAAGTTCCTCCGCAATTGCAGCAATTAGTTCTTCTCTCATTATTTATCCTTCAATATGACGCTCAATCTCTGTCTGAACAGATGGAGATAAATTTTTTTCATTTTCTATAAGCTCGGTCAAAACCTCCCACTTCCCGCTTAATATAGTAAGTGGCAATAACCCAAACAGATACTCCATGCTTGCATCAGTCAAATTTGCCATATATTTAGCATCAGCTAAAACTCGCTGAAGGCGATTTGCCAATAACGGATGCATTCGAAACTGTTTAAATCTATTTACTTTTACTCGATACTGATTGTTTGGGCGGAATATATTGTAACCTTGCTTTTTTTGTCCCCCAATCATCTGATCTTGTTTTGGCATTTGATCCACAAAGCATTCGGTAAATACAGGATATACATAATCCCATAGACTTTTTGGTTCTACTGCCAAATCCTCTGCAAAAGGATGCAGCCATAGGGAAAAGCTATGTTCCATTATCTGCGGCATACAAGCGAGCCAATCCGGGTGAAATGGATTTTCTACTGCTACTAGATCTGCCTCTACATAGGCTGTAAGTAATGAGGTGTCCATTTCTCCATGACATTTCAAATGGGATACTGTTTTACCAAATATTGTCAATGAAATTGCATTTGCAATTGCCTCCGCATTAGGACCAGCCAGTAATAATGGCATACCATTATAAAATGCAGAATAAAGAAATGACGAAAACCATCTAAGCCACTCTTTTCTCACGCCTGCTAGTTGAAGGTTTGTCTGCAAAAGATCTAGAGTTTCCATCCAGTTTTCACAAACTTCTACTTCTTCTCCATTTGATCCTTTATATGTGATACCCGGGCAAAATTTCCATCTATAATCAGATTTTATTTTTGATGGCTCAAACTTTTGATTTCCCTGTACTGTTAAAATTGGGGATAACTCAGCCAAAAAGCCTGCCATATCTTTTCGTGCATTATTAATTTTTGTTCGAACTTCCTGGAGTGTTTCTTCTCCTAACGCTTCATATTCTTCTATTTCCTTTTCTAGCGTATTATACTTTTCCTGAGCCTGCTTTATTTGGGAAAGAAGATTATCTTTTTCTCTTTGAACTGTTTGCTTTTCTTCCTGAGCCTTATGCAACTGGACCATATACGTTTGCAACAGTTCTTTCCTTTTTTGCTCTTCCTGATCTGTTTCTGCCTTTGCTGCTTTAAGTTCCGCTGCATGGGCAAGTTTCCAGCGTTGCGTCAAAGCTTCTTCACACTGCGCTTTTACCTTATCACTATGCATTGCAATTTGGCCTAAAAGATCGGTATCAATATCTCCTTCGTCCAATAAAAAATCTGCACGCTGTACAAAATGATCTACTATTTCTTTGGCCTTGTCCAATGGATATCCTAGCTTTTGTGAAACTTCTTCATATAATGATTCGCCACATGCGCGTTCAAACAGTTTTTTGCATTCACGCCATTCTGCTTTTGTTTTGCCTATGCAATCTTTATAAAGAGGCCAAGTCATTCGTCCCGAAATAATAGAATAAAGCAGTTGTCCTATATCATTAAGAACAAAATTTTCTTTAGATTGTGCAAGCGGTACCGATTTCACAAATTGCAACTTGTTTTCTACTGTAATAATATCCGAATCTGTAAACCGATAGACTGGAAGAAAATAGACATCATTTTTTATACATGTCTTTCCTTGAAATACCAAATCATTTTCTTTACAATAAAGTCCAGTATATTTTCTATATGCTCCCTGTCCAGCTTCATAACAAAAAACAATATCACAACCACACTGACGCAAATTTTCAAACCCGAGTAAAATCCTATCTCGAAGCTGCTCTATTGTATTCACTCTTTTAACTAAAATAAATTGCACTGGATGCAGTTCTGCTTGGAAGGTTGTTGTGATAAAATCTTTCCATGATTCCGTATCCCTGGGAATGGCTGACCAATGCCAAATCCCTATACTTCCATCTTCACTAGGTCCATTTCGCCAATACAGATGATCTCTATTATCAAAGTACTTTGGCAAGTCATCATTAATGTTAGGCAACCTTAACTTTCCATTGCTAAGATCTGCCAACCGAATCAGCCATTTTTGCTGATTAGCATCGCTTCGCACCATACATAGCGAAGTATATTCTACACTCTCATTCAATTTTACTTCATCCCTTCATTTTGTTTTACCAAATTGCAGAGCAAATAGTAAGCACTCCGGCTAATCCAGCCTTGCCGGATTACATGATATATCCATGTTTGCGTTAATGGATAATCTTTGAGCCTTATAGCAATTACTCCTATACCATGAGAAACTGGTATTTTATTGTCTTTACACAAATTCAATTTTGCAACTATCTGACGATCAAAATTATTATTTTTTAATTTTCTTTGACTCTCAAATCGAATCGTTCTTACAAGATCACATCCCTGAAAAATCTGAACTTCACATCCTATAGTAAGTTTGTCCACTGTGATTTCTTCTTCATCGGGAATTGCTCTAATTTCTTGTATACTATCTTTACGCAGTATGACTACTTTACCACTGTACGGGGCCTGGAGTATAATCTGTTTTCCTTTTGGCAATATATTATAAACTTGCTGATCCAACGCTCGACCATCTATATCTTTAATTTGGACATCTGGTAACGCTGAACATATGTTTGGCGTTTTCTTCATTAAATACGAAAAGCCCAATACTCCAGATTGTCCAAAAGACACCAACTGTTCCTTTGATGTTGCACTGATACGGTAAATTTTCCCACTTGTCAATTTTTCAGATTTTGTAACAGCCAAAAACGAAGGATATGCATGCAACTCCGCCTCATCGCCTTGCATATAGAAATAAACTGTTGGCTCAGTATGATAGATAAAATATTGATCTTTTGTATAGCAAGGCCAAATCGGATAAAATTCAACCGGATTTTCAGTCAGAAATACAGATCGTGCCAAGAAAAATCTAGCAACTTCTTTAGAGAATTCTAAGACCTGCACTTGATATAACCGCCATGTCGTAAACATGTCGGTTTTGCACTCCATTATTTTGTGACAATTAATACCATCAGGAATGTATCCAAGCGTTCCCTTCTGGAGCAAATAATATGATCGATGCGAATATATTTTACTACCTCTTAGAAACATCTTTCCAGAAGCGCAATCAAAAAAGGACCCCTCTGGATTCACCCCTTCTGTACTAGATGGATAATACCAGCCAACTGTTGATGACACTCCTTCATAACGGAATCGATATATTGAACTTGGTATATTTCCAATATTTAAATAGGTAACTCCTTCCGAAAAAATATGCTCTGCCGAATAGGTAAATTGTTGTTGATCTCCTAGTATAACTACTTTTCGGCATACAGGCTTAGTCCTATCAAACGATGGCATATGTAAAAAGCCAAGTTTTAAAATATAACTATTTTGTGTCAGTTCGATTTTTATAGGCATTTGAGGATGATTAGACTTTATAATAATTTGGTTATAAGCTTGTGCACGGTCTTCGCACGCCTTTGTCTCATCCTTTGACGTATGCCGAAAATGACGAGTATTACTGCCCGGAGCAGTCAGCAAAACTGCCTTCGCACACAATTCACACGCAAAAATCCCACTATTAGCTGAAACACCATGCGGATACATTTTGCAAGCTTCTTCAATAGATATGCGACGGTATCCATTTTTTGCTTCCCAAACACACACATGTGTCAAAGACACACTTATTCACCTCAATCTATCTTTACAAAACATCCAGCAAAGCTACAATATATTTTCGCCAACCTCTTCAGATCAAAATTATTACTCGGATAAATAATTTCGATTGCTTTGCATAAATTAATTTTATTTACCAATTTTTATAATTATACGACATTTTTTATCTTTTCTCAACTATGAGGCAGTTCCTTTTTGAAATACTACTAAATCCATGTTTTCGTTATCCAATCACACCAATTTCCACTTCAACCGCTCAAAGTAGCTCTCCAGCTTTTCATCACAGATCCGCTGCATTTCCTGTTTTTCTTCTTCGGTCAGTTTCTTCCAGACCGATTCATCCACCTGAACCACTCCCAGGGTCCTGGTATGGCGGAGCATCTGCATGTCCTCGAACCGCTTGAAGGGGTTGGACAGGATATTCCGCTGGGCCTGGGCGTCGGTATAGTCTCCCCTGGCATAGATGCTGTTGGCTTTTTCCACCACCAGACCAGCGGCCCGCCGAGCCTCATAGAATTTCCGGAAATAGTCAACGATATCGCTGAGCTTCACCCGGCCTTTGTTGTCTGCAAGAGAAAGAATTGCTTTCAGCAGCACCGGCTTATAGGAGTAGCTCATATCCATCTGACGAACCATCTCCATGAACAGATCCTTGCGGTTGGAGTCGTCAATGAGCGTCCAGCCATATTGCTCGGCGTACTTTTTGAGGGTCTCCTCTTTGAAGTACTTGAAGGTCCGGTGCTCGCTCATGGGGACCACTAAGTCCGGCACCAGCAGGCCTTCCCGCACATATCGCTCGATGGTCTCAGTCTGCACATCCACCCGGCGCACAAACTCCATCTGGGAGATCATGCCGGCAGCCTCTTCCTGCCAGTTGAAAAGATCAACCAGCTCATAATCCAGTGCATCCACAGGCCAATCGATGATAGCGTCGGGGCGTTCGCCGCGCTCATACAGCCCTTGCTCAGCCATTTTCTGCTTCTTGCTCCCCAATACCAGCGCACCCGGCCTGTACTCCTTTAGACGGAACAACCGGTGCATCGAGTACGGCATATTATACTGGCTGGCATTGTCTACAAAGTCAAACACCATCAGGCTTTCTTTGCCGGGCGACAGCCGCATACCACGGCCCAGCTGTTGCGTATAGAGCACCTTGGACATGGTGGGCCGGGCCATGAAAAGCACTTCGGTGGCCGGGCAGTCCCAGCCCTCGTTGAGCAGGTCACAGGCACACAGGACCTTTGTTTGTCCCTTTTCAAAGCGGGCCAGAATTTCCTGCCGGTCGGCCGCTTTGATTTCACCAGATACTGCTTCGGCAGCCACGCCGGCGCCATGAAGCCGCCCTGCAATTTCCTTTGCATGCTGGACAGATGCGCAGAAAATCACAGTGCGCTTATCCTTCACATATTGCAGCCATGTGTCCACAATCAGCTGATTCCGTTCCGGCACATAAATTTTGTTCTCCAGGTCACGTATGTTGTACTGGATGCTGTTGAAGCGCACCTTGGTCAAATCTATATTGGTATGGATACGAATGCAGCGCACAGGCACCAGTTCACCAATCTCGACGGCTGTCTGGATGTCCAGTTTATGAGCGGTATGTTTGAAGATGTCCAGAATATTCTTGTCATCGGCCCGCTCCGGCGTGGCGGTCAGACCCAGGGTGAATTCTGGTGTAAAATAGGCCAGGACCTTCTGGTATGTATCAGCGGAGGCATGGTGAGCCTCATCCACAATGATGTAGCCAAATTCGTCCGGCTTGAACTGTTCCAGATTCAGCGCCACACTCTGGATGCTGCCGCAGACGACGAAGGCGTCCTTTTCCTTTGCGCTCTCCACATAGCGGCCCACTGTGGCCTGGGGCCACAGTTCCCGGAATGTTCTGGCTGCCTGATCCACCAGCTCCACAGTATGAGCCAGGAACAGCGTGCGTTTGCCAAAACGCTTGGCATCCATGACGGCGGTCACCGTTTTGCCGGTGCCGGTGGCATGGTAAAGCAGGGCAATGGTCTCAAAGTGGCGGCGCATCTCCTCCAGTGCAACCAGCGCCTGCTTCTGGTGCTCCTTCAGTTCCAGACCGGAGCCATCCAGAGATTTGCCACGCTGGGTGGGAAGATAGTCCTCGATCTCCTTGAAGCTGGGATGCTGGCCCAGAAAGATCCGCAGCTCATCCTTGACCGTTTCCGGCTGCTGCTGCATCTGCCGCACCGCCCAGCGGTACACGTCCCAGCCCAGGTAGATCATGCTGTTCTGTTTAAGCAGATCATCATAAAACTTGTTCTGAGAAACCAGCCTGGGGTTATGGGAGGCTTCATCGTCAATCTCAATGGCCACTTTCCGCCCACCGTTCTCGATCATAAAATCGGCAAACCGGCTGTTCTGATAAATATCAAAGAAAGGGTACTGGGAATAGAGATAACCCGCCTTTTCAGCACCAAAGGTGTCAGAAAACAATTCAATAAACAAGTCCTCGGCACTGCTGCCAGAGATCGAACGATAAGTAGGCATAGAGGCACCTCACATGATCCGTTTCAGCCGGTCCTCTTCCGGGACCTCAGCCTGCAGGCTTCGCAGCTTCGCCAAGGAGATGGGCCGCTGGCCGTTCTTTTGCTTTTCCCAGCAATGCTCCCAGGCAAGTTTGCCCGGACCATTGTATACCTCGGAAAAGGTGCCGTCCGGATGGATCTGGAGCACCAGCAGCCACTTTGGCTCGCTCGAGAGTGCGACCCGGTCAATTTGCGTCGCTTTGATTTGAACCAGCCGACCATCCGGTGCTTTGGCATCATGGGTTTCTTTGGATGCCTCAAACAGCGTCAGCCCATAGCGGCAGGCCGCCAGCGCCTCGCCAATGCTCCCGATCATATGTCCATCTGGCGTATAGTGCCTCCCGGGAAACAGTTCTTCCAGTTCCCGCGAGACACGATAAAGAGTTTTAATTTTTTCTGCGACCATTTCCTGTATTGTTGCTGCGCTCATTCCCACACTTCCTTCAGCAGAATCTTTTTTGTAAATCCGCCGCGTTCGGCTGTCTTGTCTGCACGCACCTGCTCCAGCTCATCCAATGTCCAGCCGCGAGCCCGCACAACCGCCTGCATGACCTCCAAAAGATCGGCCAGTTCCTCCATGGATTTGCTCTCCTGGTATTCCGCCAGCTCTTCGTTCAGCTTTTGGTCCAGAAGCCGGATGTACTCCTCATCGGACAGCGTTTCACAGACACAGGTTTTCCCGTCTGATTCAATAATCTCTGGAATACGATCACGCACCAGTTTGTGATAGGTTTTAATAGGCATCTTTCAGCCTCCTTAAAATCTCCTCATCTGCCGGGCAGAAGGCATACTGGTCAATCTCATTTACCGTGATCCAGCGGATGTCGTTGTGTTCCAGCTTTTGGGGAGTTCCCTTCCGGATGGTCGCGTGGAACAGGGTCAGATGCACCGTCAGGTCCGGATATTTGTGGACCACGTCCATAAACACTTTGCCAACATCCAGGGTAATGGCCAGCTCCTCCTGACACTCTCGGATGAGCGCCTGCTCTTTGGTCTCCCCCGGCTCAACCTTTCCGCCCACAAACTCCCAGAGCAGCCCTCTGGCCTTATGGGCCGGGCGCTGGCAGATCATAAATTTCTCTTTGTCCCAGATTAAGGCTGCGACGACTTCAGTCATATAATTTTCCTCGCTCATTTTTGAATGAACGCAATGACAGCATCCAGATTGTCCAGAATAAACTCCTGTGCCGCCTGATTGTAGACAACAACCATATACGGTCCTTTGGAGCTTTCTCGCTCCTCTATGGAAATTCCAATGTTTATACCATTGTCTGTTGGTCTTCGAATAGTTTTTCCATCATCGCCTGTCACCAATTTCAAAAAGCCGGCTTGTATGAGCCAATCTGCGATGTGTTTATAGCTCAACTTTTTCATATTCTCTTCTCGAATTAACTCATTGATTCGGCGGGTGATCTCGCTAATGGGAATCGGAATTTCGGAATATTCAAACTTTCCCCGGGCTTCCCAGTCCAACTGAAACGGCACTTTTGCAGGTTTAATTTTGGGCTGAGAAATCCCTTCGTTTTCTACAACTCGTCTTAAAATGTCCGACACGTAAAAAAGACAACGTGATATTCTAACATTGTTTATAAGGTCATCATCCGGAACCGCTTGGTTTGTCAATGGATTGATTCCGTTGGCAAGTTTTTCTATGTAACTTTTTGCATAGGCTATCTTCTCCAGCTCGGTCATCGCGATTCTCCTTTATCCTACAACCAGCTTGTTTGTCTTTTTCAAGAACTTCGCCGGGATCGGCCGATCCAGTTTCCAGGTAATATTCATGGGCCGGCTTCCCTCATGTTTTACATAATTTGCAGTCCCCAGGAAGGTATACGCCTCTGCTCCACCGCTGATCCGATCCGTTTTGAACTCTCGGACAAACAACAACACTTTGCTCCCGCGTTCCCGGTGGTGAATATACCGTTGCCCTGTAGGAGAATCTGCTGCTGTAGTGCTCTGACTCTGCCAATGGAACAGGCTCTCGTTGATGGAGTAGTCCTTGTACATGGTGGTTGGCGAATAGTCCTTATCGGCTTTATTCAGCGTAACAAAGAACACATCCAGCTGCTTTTCTGGCAGCCACTTGACCCCTTCACGCACAGTTGCCGGTTTCAGGAAATCCATTGCAACCAGCAACTGATCCCGGGTATAGGTACAATGAAGATCTAGCGGGCAGTTAAATCCCAGCTCCACCGGCTCGTCTATAAAATCGATCTGCTCATACCGATAGCGGAGCAGGCTCAGAAGTTCCCCTAGCAGAATAGGGCTATCCGAGAGGGCATAGAGGTTATCCAGCACCTCATCTGCCGTCCAGTCCTCTGCGGCCTTGCCCCAAACTGTCACATAGAACATTTGGAGCATCCGCTGTTCCCTCTCGCCCAGCGCCGCAAAATCCACATCATCCAGACGGGGGAATAGGTCCAGTAAAAAGCGAATCCACCGCCGGGAGTCAATGACAGCCAACCGTGCAAAAGCTTTTGTGAGCAGATCCTCCACTGGTTCACTGAAATCCTCGATCACGTCCGCACGAGCACAAAGTCGGGAGAAAGAAGAGAATTTATAAATCGCCCTGGGGTCTAGGTGGTAATAGTCCAGAAAGTTTGCCAAAGTCAGCTCCAGACCGCTATCTTCGGTGAAGCTAGCCACCCGGGAAACAAGTCCTGCGGTGTTGCCATAGGAGGCTCGAATGTTGTCCAGAATATATCTGGCGGCCTTCTTTTCCAGTTGAATATAGCACCCCTTCGGAGCAGAGACAAATCCGTCCTTAATCTCACGGGTCACACTGCGACTCGTATTTGAGAGCAGCGCTGCAAACTTATCCTCAAAACGATACCGCTTGTTGGCCTGACCGATGAAATCCAGCACTGTCAGGCAGTCTTTCCCCTCCGCAAGGCGCAACCCACGGCCCAGCTGCTGGAGGAAGATCGTCAAAGACTCAGTGGGCCGTAAAAACAGGACCGTGTTGACCTCTGGAATATCCACGCCCTCATTGTAGATATCCACCACGAAAATAAACCGAATCTCACCGCTTATCAGCTTGCACTTAGCGGTGTTTCTTTCCTCATCAGTGGATTTACCAGTCAGAAAAATGGACGGAATTCCGCGCTGGTTAAAATAGCGGCACATGAACTCAGCGTGCTCAATAGACACGCAAAAGCCCAGACCTTTGACCTCGTCGATATCGGTCACATATCGGAGCAGGGAGTTCACTACCAAATTGGCGCGTCGATTGGCCACGGTGCCGCTAAGGGTATAGAGATTGGAAAGCTCCCCTTTGTCGTAACCGCCGGCGCTCCACTTCAACCTGCTCAAATCCACCGTATCGGTGACGCCAAAGTATTGAAAAGGACACAACAGCTTGCGGTCGATGGCCTCTGGCAAACGAATTTCTGCCGCAATGCGGTGATAGAAATAGGGCAGAACACTTTTGCCGTCCATACGCTCCGGGGTAGCAGTCAAGCCCAACAGAATTTTTGGGTTGTAATAGGACAACAACTTCTAATAGGTGGGCGCTGCTGCGTGATGAAACTCGTCCACTACAATATAGTCATAAAAATCCGAGGCAGTCTTTGCGGTAAAATCTTGGGAATTGAACGTCTGAACGGAAACAAACAAATGGTCGATGCTCTCCGGCTTATAATTGCCTACGAACAGCTCACCGAAGTTGGCATCCTTCAACACCGCTCGAAAGGTATACAGACTCTGTCGCAGAATTTCTTCCCGGTGAGCAATGAAGAGCAGCCGATGGGGCTTTCCGGGATTCTGCTTGCGAAACCGTTTATAATCCAACGCCGAAATCACCGTCTTGCCCGTACCGGTGGCAGCTACCACCAGGTTGCGGGTATATCCTCGGATGGTTCGCTCCGCCTCCAGCTTATCCAAAATTTCCTGCTGGTAGGAGTAGGGCGTGATATCCATGGTATAGATTGCGGCGTTGTTGGAATCAATGTACTTCTCCGCTTTCAGTGCCCGAGCCAGCCGTTCCTTTTGACCCTCTGAGTAGTATTCAAACTCGCTTGCGTTCCAGTAGCTCTCGAACGTAGCAGCAATCTTGTCGATGGTCTCTGGCAGATCTCTGCGGGTGACCTTTACATTCCATTCCAAACCACTGGAGATGGCTGCGTTGGACAGATTGGAGGAGCCCACATAGGCAGTGGTAAAACCTGTGTTTCGGTAAAAGATGTAGGTCTTTGCGTGAAGTCGTGTGCGCTTGGTATCATAGCTGACCTTAATCCGGGTATTCGGCAGAGCACGCAGTTCCTCAATGGCTTTTAGATCCGTAGCTCCCATATAGGAAGTGGTGATGATCCGCAACTCGCCGCCATTTTGGGTAAACTCTCGCAGTTCCTCCATCAAAAGCCGAAGGCCGCTCCATTTGATAAAGGAAACCAGCATATCAATGCGATCGGCAGAAACGATCTCCTTTTTCAGTTCTGTGTACATCTGAGGTTCCTTGATGGCGCCTGTAAACAGACTACTCCGGGCAATGGATGTCTCTGGCCGGCTCAAGCTTGCAGCCGTTTTCCCTGCTGCCAGCCGAGGGTCTTGCTGCCTTAAAAGCGCAAGAAGCAGCTCTGCCCGCTGGTCAACATGCAGCGCAGCAAAGTCAGCTTCTTGTGTGGTATTTTGAATCAAGGTTACGATCTGGTTGGCAAGCCCGATCTGTGTAGAAATATCTCCCCCATTGTCCAGCAGATTCTCCATTCCTTTCTGAACCACATCTGCTAGATATTGTGCTAACACTTTCGAAGCCTCAGCCCTATCAATGGGCGCAATGGACTTACAGACCTCGGGAATTTCCGAAAGCTCACTGTTTAAAGCCTGATTGATGATCTGTTCGTAAAGGCCGGGCGATAGCATATCTTTCACACTTTCCATGGAATTCTTATAGAAGTATCGTGTTAGCGTTCAGCTGAAAAAACCATTTGGGGTTCAGCGGAAATAACCAAACGTAGATCAAGTAAAAAGACCAAACAACCCAGATTTCCAATCAGATTATTCTTTCGCTGCTATCGG
>NZ_NFHX01000037.1:0-18428 GCF_002161515.1 Faecalibacterium sp. An58 | reverse complement strand
CCGCTTTTCCAAGCACATCGAGGGCGGCTACCGGGGCTATCGGGGCGTGTATGTCCGCCCTGATTGCGCCCTCGAATAAAATTGGGGCGGGAAGTGAAAATTTCCCGCCCCACGCGCCCCCTTGCCCATAGCGGCAAAAATAAATCGCATTGTCGCCATATTTATTTTGCTTCGTCTTTTCAAAACCCGCCCCGCCTGCCCATGAACCCGCCCAAAAGGGCGCGTTCGGGGCGGGAGGGCGGCTGGGGCGCGTATTTCTGTATTCTGCACAGAAAAAATTGGGAGGCCGGCTCTGGAGTAAAGCAGGGCCGGCCTCTCGTATTCCACACTTGGGGCTTTGCAAGCTGAATTGCCCCCATGAGCCAGGCGGTGGACCGGAACAGGAGGTGGACTTGAACAAAAAGAAAAAAGTCGTCAACACTTCGATTTATCCCGATGAGGTCATCGAGCGTCTGGCCCGGTGCTTCTACCCTGCCATTTTGGAGTGCTTCAACAGCGAGGAAGGCCAGCGGGCCTTCGCCGCCTGGCAGGCGGAACAGGCCAGACCCATTGCCAAAGAAAAACAGGACGTTCCCAACGGGGAACGCCCTGTTCTACATAGCAACTGTCAACGGCTTTTTTCAGACAAGGCGCACCTTTCGGGGTGCGCCTTTCTTTTTGTCCTCCAAACAAACCGTCAACGTCTGGTCCGACCGGCCTTCTGGTACGGTTTCGGGCAGGGAACTGCTCCCTGATTCAACTCCCCGAAGAAAACGAAAAATCCGAACCTCTCTCCTATTGGAAAAAAGTTCGGATTTTGTGCTTGTGGTGCCGGTGGTGGGGGTCGAACCCACACGTGTGATTAGCACAAGGGATTTTGAGTCCCCCTCGTCTGCCATTCCGACACACCGGCTTATCGTCTACGTTATTATAGCGTATTTGACCGCCAAAATCAAGCGGAAAGTTTGTGCTTTTCTCTATTTTATTTGCAGCGGGGCTTCCAAAGCGGACAGCGGCAGGATACCCGGCTTGTTTGTGGGGCGTCCCGGGCGGACGGCGGCTTTTGCAAAGGCCGGTGGTTTCTACCCGGACGCCCCCTTTTGGGCCGCATGGCATGGGCGGGAAGGGCCTTTTTGTTTCTGTCCCGGCAAGGCGGCAGGGCGCGGCGGCGGGCCGCCTTTCATTTCCCCGCTCCGGGCGCAGCGGTCCCGACAGAGCTGCCGGAGCGGTCTGCACGCCCGGGCCCCTGCCATTTATCCGGTCATTTCTGGCGGGGACAGGGCATCTTTTTTCAAAAAAGACTTTACAAATGAACCGCAACTTTATATTATATAGATAGCTGGTTTTTATGCGATGCGGCGCCGCGGCGCTGCACCGGTTGCACCATACATCATGAAAGAAAGGTGGATGGATATGTCCGCAAAGAACGCTGCCGCATCCGTCGATGCGTCCCTGCCCGAAGCCCCGGCGCAGGATGCCCCGGCTTCCGAGCCCCGGCACAAGGCCAAAAAATCCTCCAAGCCCACTGCCCGGCGGGGCCGCCCGCCTCTTTCACCTGAGATCTACATCGAGGCCGGCGGCCGCCAGTACAATGTCACCGACATTGTCGAGCGCGCCAAGGCTGACTACCGGCTGACCCATAAGGTGGGCGTCCAGTCTTGCAGGATCTACATCAAGCCTGAAGACGGCGCAGCCTACTATGTGGTCAACAAGGTGGAGGGCAAATTGGATCTGTGAGCCTTCCGGCCACCTTCCCGCCCTGCACCGCACGCCTTCCTTCGGGAAGGCTTTTTCTTTTTTCCGTCCCCCGCACAGCAAAAAGCCCCGGCGCTTTGCGGCGCCGGGGCTCGTTTGCCCTTTGGTGGATGCTGGATCAGTAATTCTTGACCTTCAGCTCAAAGTAGCTCTGGGGATGTGCGCAGACGGGGCACTTCAGGGGAGCGGACTTGCCGATATAGGTGTAGCCGCAGTTGGAGCACTGCCAGACCTGCTGCTCCTCACGGGCAAAGACCTTGCTGTTGGCCAGGTTCTCGGCCAGGGCCAGATAGCGCTCCTCGTGCTCCTTCTCGATGCCGGCCACCATGTTGAACAGGGCTGCGATCTGGTTGAAGCCCTCCTCCTTGGCCTCGGCGGCCATGCGGGGATACATATCGGTCCACTCGCCGTGCTCGCCCTCGGCTGCCATCTTCAGGCAGGTGGCGGTATCGGGGATCTCGCCGCCGCACAGCAGCTTGAACCAGATCTTGGCGTGCTCCTTCTCGTTGGCCGCGGTCTCCTCAAAGATCTTGGCCATCTGGACATAGCCTTCCTTCTTGGCCTGGCTTGCAAAGTAGGTGTACTTGTTGCGGGCCTGGCTCTCACCAGCAAAGGCTTCCATCAGGTTTTTTTCGGTCTTGCTGCCCTTGAGTTCCATAAATCATTCTCTCCTTTGTATTGAAGATGTTGTGCGTCGCTCGGTTGCGGTTTGCTCATTCCGTATGCCCGCCGGCATACGGGCTGTGTTTGTATTATACTTCAATTCAGCGCTGATTTCAAGAGAGAACACCAAGTTTTTAAGAATTATTCTCAGTTATGCTGTTTCATGGCGGCGGCCACCATGCCCAGAGCGCTCCAGGCCGCCTGGTACATCAGCACCACCAGCAGCGACAGGGTGCCCACGCTGCCCGAATAGCTCAAAAGCAGGCCGATCAAAGCCGAGAAGCCGGTCGATACCATCTGGATGGCCACCCCTGCGCTCTCAGCCGCCTGGGCCCGCTGGGCCGCCCGCAAACCGCCGGTCAGGCTGGTAAAGCCTTTCAGATGGAGCATGCAGCAGGGTGCATCCCCCACAGCGCTGACCGCCGGGGCCAGGGCCTTGCACTGGGCCTCGTCCAGCACGGTCACCAGACCGTCGGGCAGGTGGTAGGCGGCGGCGATCTTTTCCGCTGTCAGGGAGGGGTCCTGGCAGGTGACCATCAGCCGGATGTTTTCCTTTTGCAGGATGGACAGGCACCGGGCCGCGTGCTTGCCGCCGATGTACCGCAGCACGAACATGGCGTACATATTGCCCGCCACCGCCAGATAGAGGATCTGCAGCTGGCCGTCCTGGGAATGCCGCGCCTCATAGCTGGCCTCGGGCAGGGCCACGCCCTCCTGCTCCATATAGGCCCGGGTACCGATCAGGATGCGGTTGTTGTCGCACCAGGCCGAAAAGCCCAGCCCGGTGTGCCGTTCCAGATCCTTGACCGGCGGCAGGATATCGGTGCGGTCCGCGATGATGGTGCGGAACAGCCTGCTGAGGGTATTGCAGCCCTGGTTCAGCACGCTGGCGGTATAGAGGATGGCCCGGTCGATCCGGCCGCCCTTGAAGATGCGGATATCCTCCAGCTGGGCGCTCTCCGGTGTAAACAGCTCCCCGGCGTCCACCTGGATGGTGTCGATGCCGTTCAGCTCCTCGATGCCGGCCCACCCGGGGATGACCGCCCCCAGGGCCCCGGCTGTCCGCTCGGTGCGCAGGGCGGTCAGCCCCGCGATCAGGGTGGAGGACAGCGGCGCGCCCAGGCAGAGGATGGAGGCCAGTGCGGCCGCCGCCCCATTGAGGCCCTTGCCGGTGAGCAGCATCCATACCGCGCCCACCGCCGCGCAGCCCAGCAATACCCGGGCCAGGGTCTGTACCTTTTTCTCGCCGGCCCGGGGACCAAAGCTCTGCTCCAAAAAGCTGCCGTCCCCTTCCATCGGCCTGCTCAGCAGGATCCAGGGGTCTTTTTCCTCCAGGGTAGGGGCCAGGGTGCGGATCAGGTCCTTGTCCTGGGCCCGGTAGGCCCCCTCGTGGGCCACTCCGCTGGAGGCCACCTTATAGCCGTCCCGCACCGACACCGCCAGCAGCCGGCTGCCCAGGTTGTTCAGGAACAGGGCCAGGGCCGCCGCGCCGCTCATCAGGGTCAGGGTGGTGCTCTGGTATACGTCGGGGTTGAGCATGGCCACCGCCGCCTGCACCAGGGCTGCCGCGCCGGCCAGCGCGGGCATGGTGTCGTAGGACGGGGCTTTCACCAGCCCCAGCAGGCCGTCCCGCATCGTGTTGCGAGAGACCGCCAGCGCCCCGGCCAACAGCAGCAGCACCGCCCCCATAAAGGCGGCGGGAGCCACCGCCGGGTTCAGGCCCGCCATGGGGGGCAGTATCCCCTCATAGACCAGGCCGGCCCAGATCAGGGCCAGGGCCAGGATGCCGCTGAGGGCGCAGCGCAGGTTCAGGGCTGCCACCGTGTGCTCCAAAGCCCGGGCCGCCTCCTCGGGGGTCTGGGGCAGTTCCTCCGCCGGGGCGGGCTGCTCCGGGGCAGCCGCCGGAGCTTCGGCCGGTTCCTCCTCCGGACGCTCGGGGGCGGCAGGGGCCGGCTGGGATCTGTTCTTTTTGCGCCGGCCCTTGGCCATGTGCTCCGGGGCGGCCTTCTCTTTGGCGGGAGCCGCCGGGACTTCGGGCTCCTGCCCGTCCTCCTCATGCAGCTCCAGGCTCATGGTATCATCCAAACCGGGAGGCGGCGTCTGGCCCCGCGGGGCCTCATCCTCCCCCACCCCGAAGAAGTGGAAGCCGCCCACCTGCTGGGTCACTTCCTTGTCCTCCTCGGGGGCGGGACTGGGCGCCGGGGCCGGCCGGGCCGGCTGCACCGGCTGGGGTCCCATGACCTCCAGCATATCCCGCAGCTTGGCCAGCTCTTTGTCCTCCGCATCGGGGACACGCACCGTCTTTGGGTGCGGCCTGGTCCCGGTCTTGGGCGGCGTCACCTTCAGGACCGGCGGGGCAGACCGCTCCGTTCTGGGTTTTTCCTCCGCCTTGAACGTCATGGCAGCGGGCTTTGTGTCCGCTTTGGGCGCGGGCGCGGCAGGCTTGGTCTCTGCCTTGGGCGCGGGCGCGGCGGGCTTGGCCTCCGCCTTGGGCGCGGGCGCAGCAGGTTTGGTCTCCGCTTTGGGCGCGGGCGCAGCGGGCTTGGTCTCCGCTTTGGGCGCGGGCTCCTCAGGCGGCCCCTCCAGCTGCAAAGTCAGGTCCTCCAGCAGGGGCCGGGGGGTCAGGGCAGGCCCGCCGCTCTCCTCCCGGACCGGGCCGGGGGCGCTGTCCAGCAGGATCTCCCCGGTGGGGGCGATGGGGGTCTCCGCCCAAAGGACTTCCTCCTGCTCGGGGGGGTCCTGGCTGCGGGCCTTCTCCTTTTTGGCAAAGAAGCGGGACAGCAGCCCGTGCTTGCGGTCCGGCTGCGCGGCGTGGGGGATCATCTCCTCCGGCACCTGGGCCACGCTGGTGGTGAAAAACGTCTTGAATTTTTCTTTTTGTTCCTGTTCAAGTTCCTCCCGGGTCAGTTCCCGGCGGTCGGAATCCTTAGGCATCCTTGTCCCTCCCATCCGGGGCGGCGGGGGCCCCGGTCATTGCTTTCCGGCGGCGCGCTGGGACTGGATCTCATAGAGAATGATCCCCGCCGCCACCGAGACGTTGTAGCTGTCCACGCCGGTGCCGGGGGCGGCCATATCCAGCCGCAGCACCCCGTCGCACCGCTTTTTCACCAGCTGGGACACCCCTTTGCCCTCGCTGCCCAGCACCAGGGCGATGGGCCCGGTCAGGTTGTTCCGGCGCAGGGACACCCCGTCCATGTCGGCACAGTAGACAAAAATGCCCTGCTCCTTCAGCCGGCGGATGGTCTCGCTGATGTTCACCACACGGGCCACCGGCAGCCGCTCGGCGGCGCCGGCGCTGGCCTTGATGACGGTCGGCGTCACCGATACGCCTCCCCGCTTGGGGATGATGACCCCATGGGCCCCGCACAGCAGGGCCGAGCGGATCACCGCGCCCAGGTTGTGGGGGTCTTCGATGCCGTCACTGATCACCAGGAAGGGGGGCTGGCCCTTCCTGCGGGCGGCTTCCAGCAGGTCCTCCACCTCTGCATAGGCGATCTCGCTGGCAAAGGCGGCCACTCCCTGGTGGCTCTCGGTGCCGGTCAGCTGCCGGAGTTTGGCGGGGTGCACCCGCTTGACAGCGGCGCCGGCTTCTTTAGCCAGCGCAATATAGTAGGACGCCACAGCCGGGGCCATCCCTTCAGCCAGCAGGACGCTGTCCACCCCGGCGCCGCTTTTCAGCAGCTCGGCCACCGGGTTTTTGCCGTAGACCAGACGTCCGCCGGGCTGGGTGTCCTGGTCCTGCCCGTTTTTGTCGGCCCGGGGCGCCGGGCGGAGGCTGCGCGGTCGGTTTTCTTCCATCGGTTCTGTTCCTCCCTGTGTAACGCCGCACACCGGCGGCAGAATAAGAATCCACGATAAATTATAACATAAGCCGCCCTGCATTGCCAGTAAATTGCCATTTTTTCACCCATGACCCGGCGCCCTTGTAGTATAGTCCGGGCCGCGGCGCCTCATGCAGGGAGGCAAGTTTTCAACAAATACCAGGTGTAAACGGGGGTTTTGATTTTCAACAAGTGGAAAACCCGGTGGAGAAAGTGCAAAACTCCAGTTTCAGCGCCTCTTTGTGGTGTGGAATTCAACGGTTTCCACCGGGTTTTCCACTTTTGCGCTGCGGGGCGCGGACTGTGTCCGGCTACGATTTGTATTTTTCAAGATGGAAAGCTGCCCATTTTCGCGCCCGAAATCTGGTCCTCTTTGCAAAAAATGCCCACATCCTCAGGACGGATGTGCTATACTGTTGAAAAGCCTGTGTAAAATCCAGGCAAAAAGACAAAGGAGGTCGATCTTTTTGTTGACCCTGGACGCAAACGGCCTGTGCCTGGCCCAGACGCTGGACTGCGGCCAATGTTTCCGCTGGCAGCCCCAGCCCGACGGCAGCTGGGTGGGGGTGGTGGAGGGCCGGGCGGTGCAGGCATGGCAGGAGGACGGCAGGCTCTGCCTGGCCGGCCTGGCCGGTCCCGATCCCGCCGCCGAGCCCGGGTTCTGGCGCGGGTATTTCGCGCTGGACCTGGATTACCCCGCCCTGCTGGCCCAAATGCGGGCGGCCCACAAAGGGCTGGCGGCCTGCATCGACGGCGCGCCCGGCATCCGTGTGCTGCGGCAGCCCTTTTTCGAGACCCTGATCACCTTTCTCATCAGCCAGAACAACAACATCCCCCGGATCAAAGGGATCGTGGACCGGCTGTGCCGGGGGCTGGGCCAGTCCCTGGACGGGGCGGGCCGGTTTTACGCTTTCCCCACGGCCGGGCGCCTGGCAGAGCTGGCCGAGGAGGACCTCGCGTTCCTGCGGGCGGGATGGCGCAGCGGCTACATCCTGGACGCCGCACGCCGGGCCGCCGCCGGCCGGCTGGACGAAGCCGCCCTCCGCGCTGCCCCGCTGGACCGGGCCAGGGCTTGTCTGATGGAGGTGCGGGGGGTGGGCCCCAAGGTGGCCGACTGCACCCTTTTGTATGGGCTGGGGCGCTGGGAGGCCTATCCGGTGGACGTGTGGATGCGCCGGGCGGGACAGGCTTTGTTCACGCGGCGGGTCAAGGACCCGGCCGCTTACCTGAACCGCAAGACCGGCGGCCACGCCGGCATCGCCCAGCAATACATTTTCGCCTGGGCCCGCAGCGCCGGTTTGACAGAAAAAACGCACAAAAACCCCGCTTGTGATTGATTTTACATCTTATTTCGAGTATACTGGAGAAGCAGGGGCCTGCCGTGCAGCGGCAGGCGAGCTGATTCTTTGTTTTACTCGTGTAAAATAAATGCTGGAGGTAAGAACAATGCTGGTAAATGCAACTGAAATGCTGATCAAGGCCCGGGACGGCCATTATGGCGTGCCCCAGTTCAACATCAACAACCTGGAGTGGACCAAGGCGGTCCTGACGGCCTGCCAGGAGACCAAGAGCCCCGTCATCCTGGGCGTGTCCGAGGGCGCCGGCAAGTATATGACCGGCTTCAAGACGGTGGCCGCCATGGTCAGCGCCATGGTGGATTCGATGGGCATCACCGTGCCCGTGGCCCTGCACCTGGACCATGGCACCTATGAGGGCTGCAAGGCCTGCATCGAGGCCGGCTTCTCCTCCATCATGTTCGACGGCAGCCACTATCCCATCGAGGAGAACGTCGCCAAGACCAAGGAGCTGGTGGCTCTGGCCCATGAGCACGGCATGTCCATCGAGGCCGAGGTCGGCTCCATCGGCGGCGTCGAGGACGGCGTCGTGGGCACCGGCGAGATCGCCGATCCCGCCGAGTGCGCCCGCATCACCGAGCTGGGCATCGACTTCCTGGCGGCCGGCATCGGCAACATCCACGGCGTCTACCCCGCCAACTGGAAGGGCCTGGACTTTGAGGCTCTGGACCGCATCCACAAGGCTACCAACAACATCCCCCTGGTGCTGCACGGCGGCACCGGCATCCCCGACGAGATGATCGCCAAGGCCATCAGCCTGGGCGTGTGCAAGATCAACATCAACACTGAGTGCCAGCTGGTGTTCGCTGAGGCCACCCGCAAGTACATCGAGGCCGGCAAGGATCAGCAGGGCAAGGGCTTTGACCCCCGCAAGCTGCTGGCTCCCGGCGCACAGGCCATCATCGACAAGTGCAAGGAGAAGATCGAGCTGTTCGGCTGCGCCGGCAAGGGCTGATCGCCTCCCCCACCGCATAAAGTCCTGAAAAAATACCCCGCCGCTTCCGGTCCGTACCGAAAGCGGCGGGGCTTTTTGCTGTGATCCGTTGCCAGCGGGCTCTGCCGTTCAGGCCGGCTCCGCGATGGTAAAGGTGCGGCTGATGTTCTGGGTGGTGTAGTTGCCGCCCACCACCGCCGTCTGCACATAGCGGCCCGGCTCGGTGGGCACTTCATTGCTGCTGGAGGCAAACAGGCCGTTGAACAGCCCGTCCACCCGGCGGTAGGTGTAGGTGACCACGGGGTTTTGCACCACGGCGCCGTCCACTTCCACCACTGCGGCAAAGTTGAAGTTCCGGGCCTCCTCGGCGGTCATCGTCTCGGGAGTCTCCTGGGCCCAGTACTGCCGCACGCCCTCGCTCTTCTGGGCCACCTTGAAGATGGCCAGGCCCCCGGTGTTCATATCCCCGCGGCTGAGGGTGACGGCGCCCGCCACATAGTTGCCCGCATCCACAGGCTGCTCGTCCAGATAGATGTGGGTGACAAGCCCCTCGGGCAGATAGCGGCGGATGAGGGTGAGGACGTCGTTCATCCCGTTCACCACGTCGGTCAGGGCCGGGGCGTAGTATTGCAGGATCTCCATCAGGGCGGTCAGTTCCTCGGCCACACGCAGCAGCACGGTGACGTCGTTGCCGTCGATCAGCTGCTTGAGGTAGCGGTAGAGGTTGAAGTCCCGGGTGTTGGCGGGGTCTGCCGACATCGAGGCCGGCAGGGGGATCAGCTCCAGCAGGATGCGTACCTTTTCAGGCAGCAGCAGGGTAACGAACCCTTTGGCCTGGCCGCTGATGCCAAGCACCACAGCGATGTATTGGGTGTCCTCGGGGGTGGCCCGGATGGTCACGTTCACCGGCGAGCCGTAAACGGCGTTGTCGGTGGCTTCGATCCGAATGGCCACCAGGGCGTTGTCCTCCTGCACCCCCAAAGCCTGGGGGGCAGGGGCCGCCGCCAGCGCAGGGGCTGCCGCAGTGCAGGTCATGACCACGGCCATGGCCAGGGCGGCGATCCGTTTTTTCAGCATGGATATCCCTCCTTGCAAAGTCCATTTTTGTGGGGGGCGTGCCCCGCCTTTATTGTACCGGAAAGCTGGTTTGGGGTCAATGACCGCATTCAGCTGCGGCTCAGCTGGGGGCCCTGGGCGGTATCCTTGACCGTCCAGCCCCTGGCCGCGATCTCGGCCCGCAGCGCGTCGGCGGTGGCCCAGTCTTTGGCCTTCTTGGCGGCGGCGCGCTTTTCCACCAGCTCCATCACGTCGGCGGGCACCTCGTCCTTTTTGCGGTTGTACAGCAGGCCCAGCACGCCGGCCAGCTCGTCAAAGACGGCGGCTGCCTGCTCCAGGGCCTCTTTGGTGGATGCGGCCGACAGGGTGTTGATCTCCTTGACCAGGTCAAAGAGGGCGGCCAGGGCGTCGGGGGTGTTGAGGTCGTCGTCCATGGCGGCGCAGAACTTGCGGCGGGCCTCGCCGGCCTTCTCCTTCAGGGCCTCGTCGGCGCCAAAGCTGCCCTGCCCCAGCACAAAGTCCAGGTTCTCGCGGCAGGTGTACAGGCGCTCCAGGCTGTTCTTGCAGCTCTCGATCAGCTCCACGGTGTAGTTCAGGGGCATCCGGTAGCCGGCGGTCAGCATGAAGTAGCGGATGGGCTCATAGCCGTACACCTGGGCTACGTCCCGCACGGTGAAGAAGTTGTGGAGGCTCTTGGACATCTTCTGGTTGTCCACGTTGATAAAGCCGTTGTGCATCCAGTAGCGGGCAAAGGTGCAGCCGTTGGCGCACTCGCTCTGGGCGATCTCGTTCTCATGGTGGGGGAAGATCAGGTCCTGGCCGCCGCAGTGCAGGTCGATGGTCTTGCCCAGATGGGTGCGGCTCATGGCGCTGCACTCGATGTGCCAGCCGGGACGGCCGGGGCCGTAGGGGCTGTCCCAGGCGGGCTCGCCGGGCTTGGCCGCCTTCCACACCGCAAAGTCGGCGGGGTCCTCTTTCAGGTCGTCGTCCATCTGGCTGCGCAGGGCGCGGTTGCCGCTCTCCAGATCGTCCAGGTTGAGATGGCTCAGCTTGCCGTAGCCCGCGTCGCTGCGGACCCGGAAATAGACATCCCCGTTGCGGGCCACATAGGCGTGGCCGCCGGCGATCAGGTCGGCCACGATGTCCAGGATCTGCTGGATGTGCTCGGTGGCCCGGGGCTGGACGGTGGGGGGCAGGCAGTTCAGGCCGGCCGCGTCCTTTTTGTACTCGGCCTCAAAGCGCTGGGCCACCTGCTGCATGGTGGTGCCCTCCTCCTGGGCCCGGGCGATCAGCTTGTCGTCGATGTCGGTGATGTTGGACACATAGATCACCTGGTTGCCCCGGTATTCCAGATAGCGGCGCAGGGTGTCAAAGACGATCAGGGGCCGGGCGTTGCCGATGTGGATGTAATTGTAAACGGTGGGACCGCAGACATAGATGCGGTACACCCCCGGCTGCTGGGGGACGAACTCCTCTTTTTGCCGGGTGAGGGTATTGAAAATCTGCATGGCAGCTCTCTCCTTACTTGTATTGCGCGTGACGGTTGTTTCTATTATACCGCCGCCGGGCCCCGCTTGCAACCCTGCCTCTTTACAATCCGGCTTTCTTGTGCGATAATTTATCCTGTCATGGGGCGCCGGTGCGCGGCGCCCACCGCATGAAAAAGGGGAAAGTATCATGAGCAACATCATTCTGCCTGCGGGCTACAAGCCCGCCCTCAACCTGTACGACACCCAGCGGGCCATCGGCACGGTCAAGCGGCTGTTTGCCGACACCCTGTGCGCCACGCTGAATCTGCACCGGGTGTCCGCGCCTCTGTTCCTGGAGGCCTCCACCGGCCTCAACGACGACCTGAACGGCGTGGAGCGGAAGGTGGCCTTCGATCTGCGCGACACCGGCATCACCGCCGAGGTGGTGCAGTCCCTGGCCAAGTGGAAGCGCAAGGCCCTAAAGGACTACGACTTCCATGTGGGCAAGGGCCTGTACTGCGACATGAACGCCATCCGCCGGGACGAGGAGCTGGACAACCTCCACTCGGTGTATGTAGACCAGTGGGACTGGGAGAAGGTCATCCGGGAGGAGGACCGCAACACGGACTATCTCAAGAGCGTGGTGCGGGCCATCGTGTCGGCGGTGTGCGCCACCGAGATGAACCTCCACGCCATGTTCCCCCAGCTGCAGGAGCTGCCTTTGCACAGCCCCAACGTCACCTTCCTCACCAGCCAGGAGCTGGAGGACCTGTACCCCGGCCTGACCCCCAAAGAGCGGGAGAACGCCTTCGTCAAAGAGCACGGCACCACCTTCCTGATGCAGATCGGCCACAAGCTGCGCAGCGGCAAGCCCCATGACGGCCGCGCCCCCGACTACGACGACTGGGACCTGAACGGCGATTTGCTGTTCTGGAACGATCCGCTGGCCTGCAGCTACGAGCTGAGCAGCATGGGCATCCGGGTCAGCCCCGAAAGCCTGGATCGCCAGCTGACCGAGGCCGGCTGCGACGACCGCCGCTCCCTGCCCTTCCACAAGGCGCTGCTGGCGGGCGAGCTGCCCTACACCATCGGCGGCGGCATCGGCCAGAGCCGCCTGTGCATGCTGCTCCTGGGCAGCGCCCACATCGGCGAGGTCCAGGCTTCGGTCTGGGACGCCGCCACCCGCGACGCCTGCGCCAAAGCCGGCATCCCCCTGCTGTAACGCCACAGACCTTCCATACAGAAGGGCCTGCCCTCGAAAAACGGGGGCAGGCCCTTTTTGCTTTTATCCTTCTTCGGGCGCGTCCTCGGAAAACAGCCCCGGGATGCCGCACAGGGCGGCCGCCCCCACCGCCGTAAAGACGATGCGGGACCACAGAGAGCTGCTGCCGCCCAGCAGCCAGCCCACGAAATCGAACTGGAACAGCCCCACCAGCCCCCAGTTGATGCCCCCGATGATCATCAGGCAGAGGCATATCTTGTAAAAGGTCTGCACAAAAAGACCCCCTTCCTGTGGACATTCTGCCCAGGGGGAAGGAGGGTTATGCATCTCAGTTCTTGAGGGACTGCATGGGGGCGGGCAGGCGGCCGCCGCGGTTGATGAACACCGAGGGGTCGCCCTGGTTGACCGGCATGATGGGCCCGTAGCCCAGCAGGCCGCCGAAGTCCAGCTTCTCGCCGGCCTTGCGGCCGATGGCGGGGATCACACGCACGGCGGTGGTCTTGGAGTTGACCATGCCGATGGCGGCCTCGTCGGCGATCAGGCCGCTGATCACCGAGGCGGGGGTATCCCCCGGGATGATGACCATATCGATGCCCACGCTGCACACGGCGGTCATGGCCTCCAGCTTCTCGATGGTCAGACAGCCGGTCTCGGCGGCGTGGATCATCCCCGCGTCCTCACTGACCGGGATGAAGGCGCCCGACAAGCCGCCCACATGGTTGGACGCCATGACGCCGCCCTTCTTCACGGCGTCGTTCAGCAGGGCCAGGCAGGCGGTGGTGCCGCAGCAGCCGCAGGTCTCCAGGCCCATCTCCTCCAGGATGTTGGCCACGCTGTCCCCGATGGCCGGGGTGGGCGCCAGGGAGAGGTCGATGATGCCGGCAGGCACGCCCAGCTCCCGGGAGACGAGGTTGGCCACCAGCTGGCCCACCCGCGTGATCTTGAAGGCGGTGCGCTTGACCAGGCTGGCCACCTCGTCGATGGGGGCGTCCTTGGGCAGGCGGGCCAGGGCGGCGCGGACCGCGCCGGGGCCCGAGACGCCCACATGGATCTCACAGTCGGGCTCGCCCGCGCCGTGGAAGGCGCCCGCCATAAAGGGGTTGTCCTCGGGGGCGTTGCAGAACACCACCAGCTTGGCCGCGCCGATGCACTGACGGTCTGCGGTCATCTCGGCCGTCTTGCGGATGGCCTGGCCCATCAGCTTGATGGCGTCCATGTTCAGGCCCGCCTTGGTGGCGCCTATGTTCACCGAACTGCATACGATGTCGGTCTGGGCCAGGGCACGGGGGATGGACTGGATCAGCCGCTTGTCCCCTGCCGAAAAGCCCTTGTGCACCAGGGCGGTATAGCCGCCCACAAAGTTGACCCCCACCGCCTTGCCGGCGGCGTCCAGGGTCTTGGCGAAATCCACCGGGTCGGCGTCGGGGCAGGCGCCCAGCAGCATGGCGATGGGCGTGACGCTGATCCGCTTGTTGATGATGGGGATGCCGTACTCCGTGGCGATGGACTCCACGGTGGGCACCAGCTTGGCGGCCCGGGTGGTGATCTTGCGGTAGATCTTCTCGCAGGCCCGGGCGGGGTCCGGGTCGATGCAGTCCAGCAGGCTGATGCCCATGGTCACGGTGCGGACATCCAGGTTTTCCTGGGTGAACATCTCGATGGTCTCAAGGATGTCCCCGGTATTGAACATACTCATGGCAGTCCCCTCCGTCAGATGGTGTGCATGGCGTCAAAGACTTCCTGCCGGGTCAGGGTGATCTGCATCCCCATCTCCTGGGCCAGGGCGTCGATGGACTCCCGCAGCTCCTCATGGCTGACCGTGCAGGCCGACAGATCCACCAGCATGATCATGGCGAACATCCCCTGCAGGATGCTCTGGGAGATGTCCTCGATGTTGATGCCCATCTGACTGCACAGGCCCGACACCCGTGCCACCACGCCGACGGTATCTTTGCCCACCACTGTGATAAACGCTTTCATGTTCCTTCCCTCTCTTCTTTCGGGGCACGCTTTGGCGGCGCGCCCTGCGCATGGACGGGGGCGTATGTCCCCTTTGGTCTCTTTTAGTATAGCAGATTTGCCGAATTTTGAACACTCCTTTTAGAAAAAAAGGCGAACCGCCCCCCGCCCGGCCCCAAATGCCTCAAAATCAGGTGCATTTGGCCCGGGGGTGTGCTATACTGTGTGTATTCTGTAACAGAGAAGGAGTGCAAAGATATGGAACAGCTTCTGAGATTACTGGAAAACAACGCCCGCCTGCCCCTGGAGGACATCGCCGTCATGCTGGATAAGCCGGTGGCCGAGGTGGCCGCCATGATGGACGAGGCCGCGGCCAAGGGGTACATCAAGGGCTACAAGACCCTGGTGGACTGGGAGAAGGCCGGGGTGGACATGGTAGAGGCCGTGATCGAGCTGCACGTCTCCCCCAAAAAGAGCCGCGGCTTTGACGAGATCGCCACCACCATCGCCTCCTTCGACGAGGTGGAGAGCGTGCTGCTGATGAGCGGCGGCTACGACCTGCAGCTCATCATCAAGGGCAAGACCTTCCAGGAGGTGGCCTTCTTTGTGGCCAAGCGCCTGTCCCCCCTGGACGACGTGCTGTCCACCGCCACCCACTTTGTGCTGCGCATCTACAAGCGGGAGGGCCGGCTGTACCAGCTGGATGAGATCGACGAAAGAGAGTGTACGGTACTGTGATGGACTACGATAAGCTGATCGCGCCTGCCGCGGCGGCCATGCGCCCGTCCGGCATCCGCAAATTTTTCGATCTGGCCGCCGAGATGCCCGAGTGCATCAGCCTGGGGGTGGGCGAGCCGGATTTCAAGACCCCCTGGGCCATCCGGGAGGCCGGCATCGAATCGCTGGAGATGGGCCACACCAAATACACCTCCAACGCCGGTCTGAAGGAGCTGCGGGCCGAGATCTCCCGCTACCTGGAGCGGCGGATGGACCTGCGCTACGACCCCATGCGGGAGATCCTGGTGACGGTGGGCGGCAGCGAGGCCATCGATATGTGCATCCGCACCCTGGTATCCCCCGGGGACGAGGTGATCATCCCGGAGCCCTGCTTTGTCTGCTATGAGCCCATCACCACCCTGTCCGGGGGCGTGCCGGTGCATCTGCGCTGCCGGGCCGAGGACCAGTTCCGCCTGCGGGCCGAGGACCTGCGCCGGGCCATCACCCCCCGCACCAAACTGCTCATCCTGCCCTTCCCCAACAACCCCACCGGCGCGGTGATGGAGCGGGAAGACCTGGAGGCCGTGGCCGAGGTGCTGCGGGGCACCGACGTCATGGTCCTGTCGGACGAGATCTACGCCGAGCTGACCTACGGGCTCCACCGCCATGTCTCCATCGCCTCCCTGCCCGGTATGCGGGAGCGCACGGTGGTGGTCAACGGTTTTTCCAAGACCTACGCCATGACCGGCTGGCGGCTGGGCTACGCCTGCGGACCCGAGCCCATCCTGAAGATCATGACCAAGATCCACCAGAGCGCCATCATGAGCGCCCCCACCACCAGCCAGTACGCCGCCATCGCGGCCCTGCGGGAGTGCGACAATGAGATTGAGCATATGCGCAACGAGTACAATATGCGCCGCCGCCTGGTGGTGAAGGGCTTCAACGACCTGGGCCTGACCTGCTTTGAGCCCCAGGGGGCCTTCTATACCTTCCCCTGCATCCAGTCCACCGGCATGACCAGCCAGCAGTTCTGCAACGCCCTGCTGGAGGCAAAGCACGTGGCGGTCATCCCCGGCGACGCTTTCGGCAGCTCGGGCGAGGGGTATGTCCGGGTATCCTACGCCTACTCGGTGGACCACCTGACCGAGGCCCTCAAGCGGATCCGCGCCTTCCTCCAGGAACAGGCGCAGTAAGGAGGCCCAGCCATGGCATCCCCCCTTCAAAGCGTCACCGTGCTGGCCCCCGCCAAACTCAACCTGTCTCTGGATGTGGTGGGGCTGCTGCCCGGCGGCTATCACGCCCTGGATATGGTCATGCAGGCGGTGGACCTCTACGAGCAGGTCACCATCCGCCGCAGCCAGGACCTGCTGGTGCGGGCACCCGGCAGCCGTGTGCCCACCGGCCCCAAGAACACCGCCTACAAGGCCGCCCTGGCCTTTTTCCACTACACCGGGCTTCTGGCCGGAGCCGACATCACCCTGCGCAAGGCCGTGCCGGTGCGGGCCGGCATGGGGGGCGGCTCGGCAGACGCCGCCGCCGTCCTGGTGGGACTGAACGCCCTGTACGGCGCGCGCCTGTCCATGAGCGAGCTGTGCGCCCTGGGGGCCTCCATCGGGGCCGACGTTCCCTTTGCCCTGATGGGCGGCACCTGCCGGGTGCAGGGGCTGGGCGATCTGATCCGCGCCCTGCCTCCCTGTCCCGCGTGCTGGTTTGCGGTCATCATGCCGGGGTACGGCATCTCCACCCCGGCGGCCTTTGCGGCCTATGACCAGGTGGGCAGCCCGACCCATCCCGACTGCGCCGCCCAGGAGGCAGCCATCCGCGCCGGGGATCTGGCGGGACTGTGCGCCGCCGCAGGCAACGCCCTCGAGACCTGCGCCGGCGGCGCCGACACCGCCTCGCTCAAGGAGGCCCTGCTTGCCCAGGGGGCCATGGCCGCCCTGATGACAGGCAGCGGCGCGGCTGTGTTCGGCCTGTTCGACAGCCGGCAGAAAGCCCAGGCCGCCGCCCACGCCCTGGCTGACAGGGGGCGGCAGGTCTTTGCCCTGGGCCTGGACCGGGGCGGCGCCCGCGTCATCCGGACGGGCCGGTAAAAATTGCATAAAGCCCCTGCGGCAGGCCCATACTTCGGTCAGTTCAAACCGAAAGGGGCCTGCCGCTTATGTTTTCCGCGCACAAACCAATGACCCGCACCCAGATGCTGGCCCTGTGCATCGCCCTGCTGCTGGGGCTGGGCCTGGCCGGCTGGTGGGACGCCCAGCAGCGCACCGGCGAGGCCCTGCGGACCGACACCCTGCGGCTGCACATCCGGGCCGACAGCGACTCGGTGCTGGACCAGACCTGCAAGCTGGCCGTCCGGGATGCGGTGCTGGATCTGGCCGACCGGCTGTGCCGGGATGCCGGCAGCGCCGCCGGTGCACGGGCCGTCGTGGCCGCCCACCTGCCCGACTTCCAGCTGGCCGCCCGGAACGCCCTGGCCCGGCTGGGAGCTTCGGGGCCGGTACGGGTCAGTCTGGTGAATATGTATTTCGGCACCACGCGCTACCAGGACTTTGCCCTGCCTGCGGGCCGCTACGACGCGGTGCGGGTGGACATCGGCCAGCCCGGCACCTACGGCCGGAACTGGTGGTGCGTCCTCTATCCGGGGCTGTGCAGCGCGGCCTGCGGCGGCTACGACGATCCCGCCGAGACCGATCTGGTCTGCGGGCAATACATCCTGCGGTTCCGGGCGGTGGAGCTGTGGCAGCAGCTGACCGCCCCCCGCAGCGACGATCCGCTGCTGGTGCTGCCGTGACGTCCCCGCCCGCCCCCGCATACACTGGGGCAGGAGGTGTTGTGATCCTATGTCCAAACCCGCATATGTTACCTCGTCCCAGCGCGGCTCTGCCGGGCCGGACACCGCCCTCATCCAGACCTGGCTGAACGGCGTCCGGGACCCCTGTACCTACTACGCCCCCCTCACGGTGGACGGACACTATGGCCGCAGCACCGTGAGGGCGGTGCAGGAGTTCCAGCTGCGCAGCGGCCTGGAGGCCGACGGCAAGGTGGGCCAAAAGACCTGGGATGCGCTGTACGCCCAATACGCCGCCAGCCACGACGGCAGCGAGCAGTACCCCGGCATCCCTTTGCGCAACGGCCACACCGGCGCAGCCATCCAAAGCGCCCAGGAGCAGCTGAACCGCAAGGGCGCCCAGCTGACCGTCGATGGGCACTACGGCGACAGGACCCAAAGCGCCGTGCGCAGTTTCCAGAAGGCCAACGGCCTGACCGCCGACGGTGTCATCGGCTCTGAGACCTGGGTCCGGCTGTACAGCTGAGGACCCGCAGCCCGCAGTCCAAAAGGCTGCGGGCTTTTTGGGATAATCCGCCCTGCGGCCGGGCACACTGGCACCGGAGGTGTAAGCTATGGCTTCAAACGACAAAACCACCATCCTGCCCCCTGCCGACCCCCACGGGCCGGGGGTGCAGCTGCCGCCCCCTGCGGTCCAGACCCCGCAC
>NZ_NFHX01000036.1:0-19293 GCF_002161515.1 Faecalibacterium sp. An58 | reverse complement strand
TCATCGTCGCTCATGTTCCGCACGATCACCGGCAGGGTTTTCAGCCCGGCCAGCTCTGCCGCGTGCTGGCGGCGGTGCCCCGAAATGATCTCGTAACCTCCTTCCGGCCGGGGCCGGGCGATGAGTGGGGCCAACACACCAAACTGGGCCACGCTCTCGACGGTGCGCTGCATGGCTTCATCGTCCAGGACCTTGAAGGGGTGGTTTTTGAAGGGATGCAGGTCCGTAATGGGGATTTGCTGGATCTGCTCGCGGTTGGGTTCCGTTGAGATAACTTCGCTTTTTTGCTCTGAAATGATTCATCACCTCCAACAGAAAAGGCTCAGAGAAACCTCTGGGCCAAAATTTTATCCTGTTTTGAAATCGTGCTGCACCCGGGCAGCATAGGAACTGTGCATGGTCATGGGGGCGTTGTAGAGGGTCGCCAGCAGATACTGCCGCATATTCCGTACCTGAGTGGTGTTCTCTTTCAGGCACATGAGGACAAAGCGCAGATGGTCGCCGTCCAGTTTCAAAAGGCGGGCCTTGACCACTTCGGCGGGCTTATCGTCGCCCGCGATGCGGATGAGCTTTCTCCGGCTGCACACCGTGTCCACCAGCAGCTCCAGCATCTCCCGCAGCATATCTTCGTCGTTGGGGTGGCTTGCAACAAGAGAGTCAAAGTTGAACTGCCGGAGAAAATATTCCTGATACCGGGCGCGGGGGCCGTTCCCTTCGGATTCCGTTCCGGCGGTCACGCCGCCCCCTTCGCCAGAAGGGAAAGGATCAGTCTCACTCTGGTCAGTATGATTCTTATCAGTCTTATTACTTCGTGATTTTGGGGCCTCCAGAGTCGCGGTTTTGGTGGGCACAGAGTCGTGATTATCACGGTTCTTGATTCGCTGTTCGGGAGCCTCGACAAAATTTTTCACATAGATGAGGCTGGGCTTGCCCAGGCCGCGGCGCTTGCGCTCGATCAGGCCGACGCCTTCCAGTTCACGCAGCAGGCGGGTGGCTTTGTTGTCGGCGCAGCAGAGCGCGCCCATGACCTCCTCCACCGTGAACACGATATACACCCGGCCCTGTTCGTCCAGCCAGTCGTTCCGGGCAGACAGGCTCATCCGGTCGAGCAGCAGGCCATACAGGACTTTGGCATCGGTAGAAATGCCGCGGTAGGCAGGGTCGGTGAACAGGGCTTTGGGGATGCGGTAGAAGGCGAACTGCTCCGCCTGGGGGCCGTAGAAGTAGTTGGGCATGGGCGACCTCCTTTTTGCTTCATTTGGGCAAAGAAAAAGAGCGCCCTGGTTCGGTGTGAAACAAGGCGCTCATACAGCATCTAAAAATACAGCGCATTCACGTTTTCTTTTGTGCTTTCTCTGCCCAGTTGGAGGGGTGCGTGACCGCATGGGGCGGGAGAGCGCTTGAATGGCATTCAAGAGGTCAGCGGTTCGATCCCGCTTATCTCCACCAAGCACAAAAGCCTTGAAAACACGATGTTTTCAAGGCTTTTCTTTTTTGCATGCGGCGTAAAAGCAACGGGCATTTCTCGGCTGCTCCTGAATCAGCTATACCCCCTTGCGATATTAATTTTGGCCTAAATGTCTGTGTTTTCGACTTGTTTTTACAAAACGCGACCCCGGTTCGTGTATGCCATTCAATCGCCTACATCTGTACTCAAGTAAGCAGTACCCCCGAAGGTCTATATTGTTTCCCGCATTATCTTACAGGGAAATCCCTTTATATAGGTCAGCAAAGCCCCGTTGCAGTGCCTTGCTCTCGCCGGAGTAATTCCGCTATAGACGTTCACATGAATCGCTACTTGGTTGTTGTTAGTGTAGCGTCGCTGGAGGGACGCCAGCTCTCAGACGCCCAAATCTTCGCTGGTCGTGGTCTTTCCTGCACCTCCCTTCTGGTTGACAATGGCAATTACAGTTGCTTTTGGGGCCACATCGTCCTTCATCTTTTTCATCTCTCATTTATAATCATCATTTTGATTGATGTGATGATGGATGTGTGTTACAATAATGGTGTTCATTTTGCTTCTGTGGAGGTTCCATGTATGAAAAATAAGCAGCCGCCCTTTGAAATCACGCACCAGATCATTGACAACGTGGCGCAGATTGCCGAGCTGGTGGGTCGGCTGACTGCTGTCAGCTCACTGCCTGCAAACCCCACTCTGCGCCGGTCCAATCGGATTCGGACCATTCACGGCTCTCTGGCCATCGAGCAGAACACGCTTTCTCTTGAGCAGGTCACGGCTGTGCTGGGCGGCAAACACGTTCTCGCGCCGCCCGAAGACATTGCCGAGGTCAAAAATGCCTATGAGATTTATGAGCGCCTGGACGAGCTGGACCCGTACTCGGCAGACGACCTTCTGCTGGCCCACGGCATCATGATGCGCGGTTTGATAGAAGAAGCCGGGGTATTCCGTTCCCGGCCAGTGGGCGTGGTAGACAGTCAGGGGCGGGTGGTTCATTTTGGGACGCTGCCTCAGTATGTCCCTGGCCTGATTGCAGACCTGCTGGACTGGACCCGGGATAGTGATCTGCATATGCTGATCCGCAGTTGTGTCTTTCATTACGAGTTTGAGCTGATCCACCCCTTTGCCGATGGCAATGGACGGGTGGGCCGACTGTGGCATACCTTGTTGCTCTCGCGGTGGAATCCTGCCTTTGCCTGGCTTCCGGTGGAATCTGTCATCCATGATCGCCAGCAGGGGTATTATGATGCCATCAACACTTCCAACAACGCAGGGGAATCCACCGTGTTCATTGAGTTCATGCTGTCGGCCATTCAGGCAGCCCTCACCGAGGCCATCAGCGCGGGTGATGGTATGAGCGATGAAGCACCCGACAAGGAGACTGTCCGTTGGCGTCAAATCGAGACGTATCTCAAGAGCCACGACTGCATCCGAAACGCCGATGTGCGGGCGCTGTGCGGCGTGTCGGCTGCGACGGCCAACCGTATCCTTGTCGCTTTGGTTGCCAGTGGACGCCTGGTGAAAGTCCATTCCGGCAAGTATTGGGCCTACCGGCTGCCATGATTGAAGCGGCTACTTCTTTTCTGCCTTGTCCGGACAAAGAAAAAGAGCTCCCTGGTTCAGTGTGAAACAAGGCACTCATGCAGCATCCAAAAATATAGCGTATTCACGTTTTCTTCTGTGCTTTCTCTGCCCGGTTGAAGGGGTGCGTGACCGCATGGGACGGGAGAGCGCTTGAATGGCATTCAAGAGGTCAGCGGTTCGATCCCGCTTATCTCCACCAAGCACAAAAGCCTTGAAAACACGATGTTTTCAAGGCTTTTCTTCTTTCACAAGCGGCACAAAGCAACGGGCTTTTTTCGGCTGCGCCCGAATCAGCTATACCCCCTTGCGATATTGATTTTGGCCTAAATGTCCGTGTTTTCGACTTATTTTTACAAAATGTGCGCCTGGTTTGTGCATGCCATTCAGCCGCCTGCATCTGCACTCAAGCAAGCTGTACCCCCGAAGGTCTATATTGTTTCCCGCATTATCTTACAGGGAAATCCCTTTATATAGGTCAGCAAAGCCCCGTTGCAGTGCCTTGCTCTCGTCAGGATAATTCCACTATAGGTGTTCACATGGATCGCTACTTGGTTGTTGTTAGTGCAGCGTCGCTGGAGGGACGCCAGCTCTCAGGCTTCCAACGCTTTGTCCAGTTCCTTTTTCGGGGGCCGGGTCGACATCGCCGGGGTATTGTTCAGCGGACCATTGATCATGTTGTAGTTCTGTTCGGTAGACAGTGCCACGGTCCTCAGTGGGTCATCCTTGGTATCTCCCCATTGAAGTGCTTACCTGCGTCCTTTGGGGCAATCTGATATGAAGTTTAGATGCCTTGGCAACCGATAGACTTAAGCTAGACTTTTCAGGGCTTTGACTCGCTTATCGGGGGAATTTTCGTCTCGCCGATTTGTGTTGTTCTTTACCATCTGTGTGATATCTGTATTGTTCACCAAATTACAGACATATCCGCATACTTGGCAAGTTCGCTGGCTTTCCGGTGGCTGCGCCCGGACACAATTTCATATTCTCTGGCTTCTTGGGAACGGATAATATTGGGCTAAGTAACACCCTTGCCTTCATTCTTTTTCTGCTGTTCAAAAGTCTTCATTTTACCGTCATACGCCTAAGTGTTATCTCCTTTCTGAAGCTCGTTCAGCTGTTGGCTATGGTCATCCAGATATTCCCGATGCGCAGGCGTGGATATGATCGAAGCACCTGGGAGCTACGTTTACCCACAAAATATTTTTGTCCTCCATGGCAATGCCAACGTCCAAATCTTCGCTGGTCATGGTCTTTCCTGCACCTCCCTTCTGGTTGACAATAGCGATTACAGTTGCTTTTAGAGCTATACCGTCCTCCTTCCTTTTCATCTCTCATTTATAGTCATCATTTTGATTGATGTGATGATGGATGTGTGTTACAATAATGGTGTTCATTTTGCTTCTGTGGAGGTTCCATGTATGAAAAAAAAGCAGCCACCCTTTGAAATCACGCACCAAATCATTGACAGCGTAGCGCAGATTGCCGAGCTGGTGGGCCGGCTGACTGCTGTCAGCTCACTGTCTACAAACCCTACTCTGCGCCGGTCCAATCGGATTCGGACCATTCACGGCTCTCTGGCCATCGAGCAGAACACGCTTTCTCTTGAGCAGGTCACGGCTGTGCTAGGCGGCAAACACGTTCTCGCGCCGCCCAAAGACATTGCCGAGGTCAAAAACGCCTATGAGATTTATGAACGTCTGGACGAGTTGGACCCGTACTCGGTAGACGACCTGCTGCTGGCTCACAGCATCATGATGCGCGATTTGGTAGAAGAAGCCGGGGTATTCCGCTCCCGGCCAGTAGGGGTAGTAGACAGCCAGGGCCGGATAGTTCATTTTGGGACGCTGCCTCAGTATGTCCCTGGCCTGATTGCAGACCTGCTGGACTGGACCCGAAACAGTGATCTGCATATGCTGATCCGCAGTTGTGTATTTCATTACGAGTTTGAACTGATCCACCCCTTTGCCGACGGCAACGGCCGGATCGGCAGGCTGTGGCATACGCTGCTGCTCTCCCAATGGCATCCGGCTTTTGCCTGGCTTCCGATGGAATCCGTCATCCATGACCGCCAACCGGAGTATTATGAAGCGATCAACGCCTCCAACAATGCGGGAGAATCCACTGCGTTCATTGAGTTCATGCTGTCGGCCATTCAGGCAGCCCTCACCGAGGCCATCACCGCGGGTGATGGTATGAGCGATGAAGCACCCGACAAGGAGACTGCCCGTTGGCGTCAAATCGAGACGTATCTCAAGAGCCACGACTGCATCCGAAACGCCGATGTGCGGACGCTGTGCGGTGTGTCGGCTGCGACGGCCAACCGCATCCTTGCCGGTCTGGTTGCCAACGGGCACCTGGTGAAAGTCCATGCTGGCAAGTATTGGGCCTACCGGCTGCCTTGACCAATGGAATAATGCATTGCCAATTGATTACATCTATGGCATAATTCACCACAAATTATATTTGTCATTGTAAGGGGGTCTTTATATGACAAACATTCCAGTTGATTGGGACTGCTTTGCGTTTAAGTTCTCTCAAAATCCCAGAGCCGCCTTTGAAAACCTCGCTACAACGCTGTTCTGTTATGAGATGCATCTGCCGGGAGGCGTTTTTCGATATTTCAACCAGCCATACATCGAAACACAGCCCGTACAAGCTCCCGACGGGCTGCAGACTGGTTTTCAGGCCAAATATTACGATGCGGCCACCCCTCTTTCATCCAAGGAAAACGACCTAAAAAAGGTCATCACAGACGCAAAGAAGAAATATCCCGATCTCCAGCGAATTCTTTTCTATCTCAACAAGGAGATGTCGGCCAGCACCCTTGATGGAACCCAAAAGCCTGCCTATCAGCAGGCCATTGAACAGTGCGGAGAAGCGGAAGGCGTCCTCGTTGAATGGCGGGTTCCCAGCCATATGGAGCAAATCCTTTTGCATCTGCCTCTTGTGCGCGATCTGTATTTCAATCCCAATCCCGGGATGGCCCAGTGGATGGATTGGATCCAAAGCAGAAGCCAATCCATTTTCCATAACATCCAGTCTTCCATTCCGTATCAGGGCAGCCAGATCAAGGTCCAGCATGATATACAGGCGCTCAGCACACTTTGGCAGTCAGAGCACGCAGCCTGTGTTGTTTATGGCGATGCTGGTACCGGCAAATCCGGAATCGTGAAAGATCTCGTCCAGCATCAGGAAGCGCAAGGAGATCAAAGCGTTTGCCTTTTCTTTTCCTCTACTGATCTCGATGTTGAAGAAGAAAATCTATTTCTGAATAAATATGGGCCTTACCAGCTGGAAGATCTTTTTTCTGCCTATTGCCAGGAAAACCGGAAAGTTTGCATCATCGAATCCGCAGAGAAATTTTCTGCATTATCCTACCCGAAAGTCTTTGATTCCATTATTCAGCAGTTTATCAACCATGGATGGAAAATGATTTTCACCATTCGTACAATCTATAAAGACAGTTTTTGTAGGAATGTTCTCAAAGACGTCACCTATGATTTATTTCAAGTAAAACCTATCACCCACACCGAATTGCAAAATCTCTCGGCCCAATACCAGTTTCCACTGCCTCAGAACCAGAAACTTTGCAGCCTTTTGCAGGATCTCTTTTATTTGCAGTTGTACTTAAAGCTGGATCTCTTCAGTCTGGATCAGATCTCTTCCGAAGAAATGTTTCTGCGGCAGGTCTGGGACGGCGTCATCTGCAACATCCGGCACCGCGCCGGCGGTCTTCCCGTCCGGCGGGAAGAAATGGCTGAGCACATTGTCCTCTCTATGCTCCAGCGGGAGGCCAGCATTTACAGGAGCAGCGCAAAAGACGACCAGGACGCCCTGGCAGCCCTGGAGGAAAGCGGGATTATTGCCGTTTATGACAACTCCCCGAACCTCTGGATGATGGGCCATGATGTCTATGAAGAACTGATCGTAAAACACATCCTAGATCAGCGATATCAGGAAGAGACAGATGTCAAGCAGGTTTTGAATGGATTCGGTCTATCCCTCCGGGCCAGGAAACTATATCGTATTTGGTTGGAATCCATAATTGCCAACGGCGCGGACCACTGTCCCAGTTTTTTAATCTCTGTATTTCAAAGCGATCTGGATCAGACATGGAAGGATGAAACCATGATCGCTCTGATGCAGACCGAAGAAAACCATTGCTTCCAGGCAATTGACCCCGTACTCAGTCAAAATAAATACCAGTTATTTACCCGAATGGTTTTTCTGCTGAACACCGCCTGCCGGGATAGTGATCAGGAACTATTCAAAGTTTTTCCTGAACTTGCAAATCAAAAATATCGTTATACCTGTCCTGCTGGACAAGCTTGGCATACCGTTTTTCAGTATATTTACAACAATCGCTCTTTGATCCCATGGACCAATCAAAATCTGGGCATTGTTTCCGACGCCTTAAAAACATGGACTACCAAATATAAAACAGGAGAGACCACACGTCTCGCCGGACAGATTGCAATGTACCTGCGGCATGCCATGTGGGGCACCGAGTCCCGGTATTCTTTGGAGCAGAATGCTTCTTTTATTGCTTTTACGGATGTCATGCTGGCTGCCGCGATGGAACTCAAACAGGAATTGGGCAGCATTTTTGATTCCGCGAAAGAGCCGCCGCTGGAGCGCGGCAGCGAATACTATCTCCTGATCCAGAAAAGTCTCTCCAATGCGTTCAGCTGTGGCAACATTGCCCTGGCAATCCCGGAAAAGCTGCTTTCCCTGGCCGAGAGCCATTGGTGCTACCTGTCCCGGCAGGAACACGATTCCGGTTTTGCTTTCCGCATAGAGCATACTTTCGGCTTGTCTCTTGACACCCACACCGCCTATAGTCCGGAAAGCGCTCTGCAGACCCCCCTGTACTTGCTGCTGAACGCCACGCCCATGCCGACGGTGAATATGATCCTTCGGGTTATGAGCTACACTTCTAGGTGCTACAAAGATTCACACCTGACTGAAAAGTATTCTGAATGCTATCTGATCCAGCTTCATTTCCCTGATGGAACCATTCAAAGCCAGGTATGCAGCAATCGGTTGTGGAATATGTACCGGGGCACTTCCGTCACCCCGGACCTGCTGAAAAGCATTTTGATGGCTCTGGAAAAATGGCTGCTACGGTTTGTTGAAAGCTCCGATGAGGAAACCAGCTGTCAGATTTGTGAATATCTGCTTCGGCATTCCTGGACAGCAGCCATCACTGCCGTCGTACTCAGCGCAGTCATTGCATATCCGGAAAAACTTTTTCCTATTAGCTGTATTTTATTGAAGACAAAAGAGATTTTTCTTCTTGATATTTCTCGTTGGACAGAAGAGCATAGCGCTAACTTTTTCAAAGGAATATCCCCCTTTGGCCGACAGTTTGACGAAGAAAGAATTGAGTCCAATAACCTTCCTTTCCGCAAAAAACGATTTGAGGAAATTCTATTGGGCTACCAGCTTGAGAAGGGTGCCCTTTCTGAAGAACAGTGGGAACAGCAACAATCACAGTTATATGCTGCGTTTGACGAGGCCACAAAAGACATCGCCTCCTGGGAGGAATCTTATCAATTTGCATACTATCGAAGTGATCTCAGAAAATGTCAGGTTCAGTGCCAGTCCATCGCACAGGATCGCGTGACCCTCTCCATCGCACCGGTTATGCCGGATCATCTCAAAAAACGCAGCGCCCAAACGCAACAGAACCAGAAAGAATTTATGCGGCACATGCCGCTAATGCTTTGGTCTGATGCAAAACTCCAGCATGACCCCAGTGCCAATGAAAAATATCCTCAATTTGATGACATCCAGTTGGTGATGAATGAAGTCCATCAAACTCTGGAAGAGGAAAAGAAAGATTTCTTTTTCAATATTTCTGCAGCCATAAACGCTTGTGCTGTTCTTGTACAAAACAACAAGGCCGCCTTGGGCCAAGAGGATTTTATCTTTTGCAAGGTTGTGCTTTTGACGGCCTGTTTCGAATCCGTGGTGGAGGACACCGATGCAGCAGCCTATAACCTGGACAAAGTTTTCCCTGCCCTGGCCTGTTTGGTGCCCGGCAGCACCTTCACTGCAGACTGGTCTTCTCCCTTTTTCATGCTACTTGTGCTCACCATCGTCAACAGCAGCCAGCGCGGATTGCTGCACAGCATTGCTTCCACCCTCTGGCAGACCTCCCCTGACGCAGTCTTGAAATTGATGTATGCATACGCAGTGTGGAGGCCGCAGTATGCTTCCTCCATTCCGCTTCGCCGCCGCGACATCACCACCCAAGCGTTCTTTGAATCACACAGCCAGGAACTCCAAAGCCTGTTTCAAAAGGATGGTTTCCGCTTGGAAGACATTCCTTTGGAGGGTCTGGGGATGGATCAGCTCATTGCTTTGCAGCAGATGATGCCCCCTGAACCTGTGGAAGGATCTTTGGATTTTGTTTTGAAGATTGGCCGGCAGGTCTGGAGCACATTGTTTGGATCCCAGCCTGCAAGCGAAAAAATCCATCGGGATTTTGAAGGTGAGCAAGGCTATATCCAATGGCTTAGCGATTACCTTTTGAATCTTTCTGAAGAACAACAGAGTCTCTTTTTGGAACATTTGATGCGTCATGTTCGATACGACAGAGAGTTTGCTCATCTTTTACAGAACATCATTGTATTAGAAGACACCTCTCCCCGTTATAACGCTTTCTGGAAACTATGGAATCTTTTAAAAAGTTATATCTTCTCAGCTTTTGAACTCCTATACCCCACTAACCAAGTAATAGGTCGAGAGCCCTCAATTGACTACGGCATGGGCAACGTCCTGACAGAATTCCTTTTAGCTGGACCTTTTTGGAAGGAAAAAATCACCTCCTGGCACTCTCTCAGAGAAGATTGTATACTTTTCTATAAAGCATCCGTAATCAGAATGGGTGCACATCCTGCAGTTTTGTATTCCATTGGCCGCATATTGAATGGCATTGGAGCTAAAGTATTCTTTGAAAGCGGCGTCGAGTGGCTGAGTGATATAATTTCCAACAACCCTCAACTGCGACAAGCTTCTCTCCCAATAAACACCGTCTATTATATCGAAGAGTATATGTATCGCTATGTTTATCAGCATCTGTACTCTTTCAAATCAAATCCTTTGCGCAAACGCGAAGTTCTGAACGTCCTGAATTTCCTTGTAGATGTCGGATCTTCCTTTGGCTTTTTGTTGCGAGAAGATATCATTTAATTTATAAAGAAGTATCCTCATCTGTTGAATCTAAAAACAAAAACATCTACTCTTATGCAAATTCCAAAACAAAAAGAAGCGTTAACATTCATCTCTCTAGCATTCATGCTGTAAAAGAGCGAAACCATTTATTTATACTGGTTCTTGATATGTTAATAAGCAGAATATGGAAGCTATTTTGCCCTAGATACATTGTCGGCCTAATAAAAATATAATCCTAAACGGGTAAAATGTGCTTACGTAAATCTAACCTGTGTAAAAGCATTCATATGCGTAGCTATTCCAAAAAGTTCTGTTCTGAGACGCAACGACGCAACACGAGTTTTTGATTGAAATAGGCTGACGCATTCAGGAAATCTAATAGAGTTTACACTATTTTGGATTTTCTGTACTTTCTTTTTAGCTGGTTATATCTATCATGGCTGTTTTTCAGGGGCAAATCATCACCCTCTTTTTGACCGGTAGACATCAATTATTTTGCATTCAGATTGTGCTGTACCCGGGCAGTGTAGGAATTGTGCATGATTGCGTTTTGACGATTCAAAGATAAAATTTTTCACACAAATCAGGCTGGGTCTTCCGAGTCCCCGGCGTTTCCGTTCGATCAGACCGCAGCCTTCCAATTCCTTCATGAGCTTGGTGGCCTTGTTGTCCGCACAGTAGAAGGCCTTCATAATTTCATCCGTTGTGAAGATGATGTACACTCGCCCCTGCTTATCCAGCCAACCGCTCTTAATGGACAGACTCATTCGATCCAGCAGGAGGCCATACAGAATCTTGGACTCTGCCGAAATTCCACGGAATCTGGTGTCCGCAAAGAGTGCTTTGGGTAATCTGTAGAAGGAAAAAAGATCGGCTTGTCCGCCGTAAAAGTAATCCAGCATACAGTCTCCTTTCTCCGATTGGGCACAAAAAAAGAACACTTTGGTTCCGGCATGAATCAAGATGCTCTTTTCGTAGAAAAATCTTCTTTTTACTTTTTCTTACAGCCTATCAGGTTAAAAATGATTTTAAAAGAAATAATATTATTCGTATTATCGTATTTATTGCATCTTCCAAGCATCAATCACGGGGGTGTGTACACATACCACTTGGGAGAGCGCTTGAATGGCATTCAAGAGGTCAGCGGTTCGATCCCGCTTATCTCCACCAAACACAAAAGCCTTGAAAACACGATGTTTTCAAGGCTTTTCTTTTTTGCATGCGGCGCAAAAGCAACGGGCACTTCCAGCTTGCGCCCGGCTTCCATGCCCCGCCTCCCATGCCGTACCGTGGCGGCACGGAGGGCGGGGCTTTCCCGTTTCCTTTTGATCGCATTTGCCCTCTTATCACGGGCCCTGCATTATTTTTTGTCCGGTTTTTCCGGATCGATCAGGTGCGTGGAGCGGTATTCCCGGGGGGAGACGCCGTGGACATTCTTGAAGGCGCGTGAAAAGTGCAGCTGGTTGTCGTAGCTGACCTGAGCGGCGATCTCACCGATGGACAGACGGGTCTCCTTCAGCAGCTGGGCGGCCCGGGCCATCCGATAGTGCAGCAGATAGGCCTGGGGGCTTTCACCCACAGCGTCCCGAAACACCTTGCCGAAATAGCTGCGGTTCAGCCCGCTGACCGCTGCGATCTCCTCAATGGAGATATCGCGCTGGTAGTTCTGTTCGATGAAGGTAAGGGCCTCCTTGATGTAAAAATCCCGCACCCGCCGCTCACCGCCGCTGCGCCGTCCCGCCGAACACTGGACCAGCTTGTCCAGAAACAGAAACCCATGGGCGATCAGGTGGATGGGGCTGGCGCCGGCATGGTTGACGATGTACAGCATTTCTTCCTCGATCACCCTGCCGGCTTCGGGATTGCGGGCAGTGTAGATGGGTTTGGCCCCGCTGATGCCGGCCAGATGCAGGCTTTCATGGGCCCGCAGACCGTCAAACTCGATCCATGTGTACACCCAGGGGTCGGCGGAGTCGGAGCGGTAGGTCGTCACCTGGCCCGGCACCACCAGGAATCCATGCCCCGGGGTCACGGTATACACCTGCTCGTTGGCCATCAGCTGGCCCCGCCCTTCAATGATATAATGGAACAGGTAGTGATTGCGGGCATAGGGCCCATAGGAGTGAGTGGGGGACGTGCGCTCCCATCCAAACTGGTAAAGGTTCAGGTCGATGAAGCGCTCGTCTCGGAACACATGGAATTTTAACTTCTCGGGGCCTTTTTCTTCCCAGGCCATGCGCAATCCTCCTCGCCAGCGGAACGTCCCATACCCTCCGGTATGTCATACTGTCAAAAAAGTCCCGTCCAGCTGACATGTGCGGATGGACGGGACACATACAGGGAAATTTGGCGCTGAGAGTGTGCGAGCCGTATTGCGGCGAGTGCATGATTCAGCGCTAAATTTTGTCCCCAGGGGGATACCAGGGGGAAGGAATTTCTGACGCGCGGCTGCGCGCAGAAATGGGTTCCCCCTGGAGCGTGTCGCTTTTGCGACACGCTGCCATACCCTCCGGTATGTATCTGAACCGTTTTTTGCTTTGTTAATTCTATTATATCAAGCCGTCAAGGGAATATATACCGTTTTGCGTTCATACTTTCACAAAATGGCCTAGTATCCTAGAAATTGGTATATAAAAGGTTGCATTATGGTATTCAACATTTTGTCTCTATCCTATATAATTATACTGCAATACGGGAGAACAAATTGTGCAATGTGCACAACGCACAACTTTTCGTTCACAATTTCGTCATCATGACGAGACCGAACTCTCCCCATGGCGCCTCCCGGGCAGGTCCTCACTCATCCATTGGCAACACTCAAAGGAGATGGCTTATGAAGAAGATTTCACGCCGTTCGTTCCTTGCGGCCACAGCCGCGCTGGCGGCGGCCAGCCTGACCGCCGGCTGCAGCGGCCCGGGCGATGGCAAGACGCATCTGACGTTCCAGATCTGGGACGTCGCCCAGCGGGACGGGATGCAGGCCATGTGCGACGCCTATACCGTCCAGCACCCCGAGGTGGTCATCGAAGTCCAGGTCACCAGCTGGAACGAATACTGGACCAAGCTGGAAGCCGCCACTATGGCCCGCCAGGCCCCCGATATTTTCTGGATGCACACCAACGAGATCCTGAAGTATGCCGACAACGGCAAGCTGCCCGACTGCTCGTCCATTGTCGAGACCGAGCACTTCTCTGACATTTCGCTGGCCAACGCCAGCGGATCCGACGGCAAGCTGTACGCCGTACCCAAGGACAAGGATACCGTTGGCCTTGTTTACAACAAGGAAATGTTCGACGCCGCCGGTGTCAGCTATCCCGATGACACCTGGACCTGGGACACGCTGTGCGAAGCGTCCCAGAAGATCTACGATGCCACCGGCTATTATGGCTACATGGCCTATGGCGATGACCAGCTGGGCTACTGGAATTTCGTTTACCAGGCGGGCGGCAGCATCCTGACCGAGGACAAGACCCGCGCCAATTTTGATGACCCCGCCACCCGGATGGGGATGGAGTTTTACATCAATCTGCAAAAGAACGACTGGTGCCCCACCCAGACCTACTTTGCCGAGACCAGCCCCGGCACCGCCTTCTTTTCCGGCTACGGCTCCATGTTTCTGGAAGGCAACTGGAACATCCTGTCCGAGCTGCAGAACTACCCGGAGATGGTGGGCAAATGGGATGTGGCTGTCCTGCCCAAGTGCCCCAACCCCCTGAGCGGTGACGGCCGGGCCACCATTTCCAACGGCCTGTCCTACGCCACTACCACCACCAACAAGCATCTGGATGTGGTCATGGATGTGCTGAAGTTCTTCGGCAGTGAAGAAGGCCAGCGCATCCAGGGCGAGAGCGGCGCGGCCATCCCGGCCTACATCGGCCTGGAGGATACCTGGGTGGGCGTCTTTGACGAATACCCCATCGACGTGACCTGCTTTGTCGATATGCTGGAGTACGGCATCCAGAGCGTCAACAACGCAGCCCGCCCCGAGTGGAAGACTCCGGTCAGCGACACTCTGCTGAAGATCTACACCGGCGAGCTGACCATCGACCAGGGCCTGGACGAGATGCAGCAGATCATCGATGAGGCCAGCGCCGAATACTACGCATAAGGAGGCAACACCATGGAAAAAACGTCTAAGCTGGGCCGCGACGGAGCTTTTTGGGGCCTTGTCATGGTGGCCCCCACGGTCATCGGCCTGATCGTGCTGAACATCTACCCCTTCATTGACACCATTTACATGAGCTTCTCCAAATCGCTGCCCTTCGGCGAATTCGAGTTTGAGGGCATCGAGAACTATGTGGAGATGTTCCAGAGCCCCGAGTTCTGGCAGGCCACCTGGAATACCATCCTTTTCTGCATCCTGACGGTTCCGGTGGGCATCTTTCTGGCCCTGCTGGTGGCTGTCCTGCTGAACAGCAAGATCAAAGGGCGCACCACCTTCCGCGCCATCTTCTTCCTGCCCATGGTGGTGGCCCCCGCCGCTGTGGCTATGGTCTGGAAGTGGATCTTCAATTCCCAGTACGGCATCATCAACCAGCTGCTGGACGCCAACATCGGCTGGCTGACCGACAGCCAGATCGTCCTGATCACCTGCTCGGTGGTCCAGATCTGGAGCAACATCGGTTACGACGCCGTTTTGCTGCTGGCCGGATTGCAGAACATTTCGGTCAGCCTGTACGAAGCCGCCGACCTGGACGGCGCATCCAAGGTCCGCCAGTTCTTCAGCATCACACTGCCGATGGTCTCTCCCACCCTCTTTGTGGTCCTCATCATGCGTCTGATGAGCTCGCTGAAAGTCTTTGATCTGATCTACATGATGGTGGACAGCTCCAACCCCGTGCTGAACGACGCCCAGACTTTGATGAGCCTGTTCTACCGGGAGAGCTTTATCGCCGGCGACAAGGGTTATGCTGCCGCCATCGTGGTCTGGACCGTCCTGCTGATCGGCCTGGTCACCCTGGTCCAGTTCATCGGCCAGAAGAAGTGGGTCAATTACGAGGTGTAAAACATGAGTACTGCAACTGCTACCGCCGCTCCCGCCCGGAGCATGAAAAACACCAAGCGGGTGACCAAAGCTCTTACCTATGCGGCCCTGATCCTCGGCAGCATCATCATGATCTTCCCCTTTGTGTGGATGGTGCTGACCTGCTTCAAGACCCAGGCCGAGTCGATGGCCATTCCGCCCCAGATCCTGCCCAGCCAGTGGAATTTCGACAACTTTGTCACCGCGCTGGAAAGTCTGCCCTTTGTCAACCTGTACATCAACACCGCCCTGCTGATCCTGCTGCGGGTGCTGTGCGCCGTGGTGTTCAGCTCGATGGCGGGCTACGCCTTCGCCAAACTGCACTTTCCCTGCAAAAAGCTGCTGTTCTCCATCATCCTGATCCAGATGATGCTGCCCAGCCAGATCTTCATCACGCCCCAGTACCTGATGCTGGCCAAGGTGGGCATGACCAACTCCATCTTTGCGCTGGTGTTCCCCGGCCTGGTCTCTGCCTTCGGCACCTTCTTTTTGCGGCAGGCATACCTGGCCATCCCCAATGAGATCGCCGAGGCCGCCTATCTGGACGGCTGCAACAAATGGCAGGCTTTTTACAAAGTCATGCTGCCCCTGACCGGCTCCAGCATGGCCGCTCTGGCCATCTTCACCGCGGTGTTTGCCTACTCGGACCTGATGTGGCCCCTGATCTGCAACACCGATCTGAACATGATGACCCTTTCCGCCGGCCTGTCCACCCTGAACGGCCAGTTCACCACCAACTTCCCCGTCCTGATGGCGGGCAGCCTGCTGGCCATGATCCCCATGGTGATCCTGTATCTGATCTTCCAGAAGCAGTTCATCCAGGGCATCGCCATGACCGGCGGCAAATGATCCCAGGCTTTTGCATTCCCCTTTGCTATCATCCGCGCCACACACGCCGAAAAAGGCGCCCGGTCCACCCTATGGCTAGGCGCCCTTTTCTGGCTTATCTTGTAAAGTAAGGAGGATACCGTTATGAGTATCCGCATCGACCATGAAACCGGACTGATCACCCTCCACACCCTCCACACCAGCTATCAGATGTGGGCCGACGGCCAGGGTGTGGTCCATCACTTGTATTATGGCCCCGCCATCGGCGGCAGCGACCTGCGCGGCCTGGAGTTTTATTCCGACTGCGGCTTCTCTCCCCAGCCCGCCGGGATGGACCGGCAGCGGGATTATTCCCTGGACACCCTCTGTCAGGAATACACCGGCAGCGGCGTAGGGGATTACCGGATCGGCTGTCTGCGCCTGGCCGGCCCCGACGGCAGCCGGGCCGCAGACCTCCGTTTTGTTTCGGCCGAGGCCGTTCCCGGTAAATACACCCTGCCCGGCCTGCCCGCCGCCTGTGCGGAGGATGACACCTGCGAGACCCTCCGCCTCAAACTGCGGGACGCCGTCCACGGCCTGACCGTCACCCTGCTGTACGGCGTCTTTGCCCGGGCCGACGTCATCACCCGGGCCGCCCTGCTGGAAAACGAGGGCAATGGTCCCATCCGGCTGGACAAGGCCGCCTCGGCCTGCCTGGACCTGCCCTTCGGTCCGTGGGAGCTGATCCACTTCCACGGCCGCCACTGCATGGAGCGCCAGCCCGAGCGGGTCCCCCTGAGCCACAACATCCAGACCCTGCGCTCGGCCCGGGGAGCCTCCAGCCACCAGCACAACCCCTTTGCCATCCTGGCCGCCCCCCACACCACCGAGGAAGCGGGCGAATGCCTGGGAGCCATGCTGGTGTGGTCGGGCAATTTCAAGATCGAATGCGAAGTCAGTCAGATGCAGTCCACCCGCCTGGTAGCGGGGGTCAGCGACGACGACTTCAGCTGGACCCTGGAGCCGGGCGGCCAGTTTGCCGCACCGGAGGTGCTGTTCTGTTACAGCGATCAGGGCCTGAGCGAGCTGTCGGCCCGGTACCACCGCTTTTTGCAGCGCCACATCATCCGCAGCCCCTGGCGGGACAAGCCCCGGCCCGTCCTCATCAACAACTGGGAGGCCACCTACATGGACTTCGATGCCCAGCGCATCTGGGATATCGCCCGCCAGGCCCGGGACCTGGGGGTGGAGATGCTGGTGCTGGACGACGGCTGGTTCGGGGAGCGCAGCGACGATTCCAGCGGCCTGGGAGACTGGCAGTTTAACGAGAAAAAGCTGGGCTGTACCTTCGACCAGCTGATCGGCCGGGTGCGGGAGATGGGGCTGCTGTTCGGCCTGTGGATTGAGCCTGAGATGGTCTGCACCAACACCGCTCTCTACGCCGCCCATCCCGACTGGGCCCTGACCATCCCGGGCCGGGCGCCGGCCACCGGCCGCAGTCAACTGGTCCTTGACTTGGGCCGGCCTGAAGTGGTAGACTATCTTTACAGTCTGTTTCACCGTCTGCTGGCCGAGCATGACATCGCCTACATCAAATGGGACATGAACCGCAATCTGACTGACGTTTACAGCCGGGTTCTGCCCCCTGAGCGGCAGGGCGAAGCAGCCTACCGCTATATGCTGGGGCTGTACAGCCTGCTGGACCGACTGACCCGGGATTTCCCCCAGGTTCTGTTTGAGGGCTGCGCCGGGGGCGGCGGCCGGTTCGATGCCGGGATGCTCTGCTACTGTCCCCAGATCTGGTGCAGCGATGACACCGACGCCATCCACCGAATTAAGATCCAGTACGGGACCTCCTTCGGGTATCCGCCCTGCACGATGGGCAGCCATGTCTCGGCTTCGCCCAACCACCAGACCGGACGCAGCACTCCGCTTTCCACCCGGGCGGTGGTGGCCATGGCCGGGACCTTTGGCTACGAGCTGGATCTGCAGAAGCTGACCGACGCTGAAAAAGAGATGGTCAAAGTCCAGATCGCCCAATACAAGCAGCTGCAGCCCCTGCTGCTGGAGGGCCGGTGCGAGCGCCTGACCGACGCCGTCACCGACACCTGTTTCACGGCATGGCAGTTTACAGCCCCCGACCGGAGCCGGGCGGCGGTGAGCGTGGTGGTCATCGACCCCCAGGCCAACCCCTGGCCCATCCATGTCCGGCTGCGCGGGCTGGACCCCCAGGCCCTTTATCACGAATCCCTCACCGAGCGTGTCTACACCGGCGCGGCCCTCTGCCATGCCGGGTTGACTCTGCCCATCCTGCAGGGCGATTTCCCCGCCGTGCAGATCATGATCGAAAGGACGGAATCCCTATGACCCAGCAGGAAGAAACCCTGTTCCAGCAGCGCCTGGCCCGCCATCGTGACGAGCTGCGCTGGCTGTACATGGAACTGTACGACAACGGCCCGATGTTCGATGCGCTGTGCAGCCAGATGCACAGCTATGCCGAAACCCGCGCCGCCGCCCTGAAAGCCCGGGACGCCGCCCGGGAGGCCGATCCGGACTGGTACAAGCGGAACGACCTGCTGGGGATGATGCTGTATGTGCACAACTTCGGCGGCACCCTGCGGGGGGTGGGAAGCCATCTCGATTACATCCAGGAGTGCGGGGTCAATTACCTGCACCTGATGCCTCTGCTGGCCAGCCCCCGGGGCAAAAGCGACGGCGGCTATGCCGTGGCGGATTTCCGCACCATCCAGCCCGAACTGGGCACCATGGAGGACTTCAACGCCCTGACCAGCGCCTGCCACCAAAAGGGGATCAGCGTCTGCCTCGACTTTGTGATGAACCACACCTCGGAGGAGCACGCGTGGGCCCGCCGCGCCCGCGCCGGAGAGAAAGAATACCAGGACCGGTACTTCTTCTTTGACGACGACACCATCCCCAACCAGTACGAGCAGACCTGCCCGCAGGTGTTCCCCACCACCGCACCGGGCAACTTCACCTGGCTGCCCGACTGCCGGAAGATGGTGATGACCACCTTTTACCCCTACCAGTGGGACCTGAATTACGCAAACCCGGTGGTCTTCAACGAGATGGCGGGCAACCTGCTCTACCTTGTCAACCAGGGAGTGGACGTGGTGCGGCTGGACGCGGTGCCCTACATCTGGAAGCAGCTGGGCACCAGCTGCCGCAACCTGCCCCAGGTCCACACCATCGTGCGGATGATCCGGATGATCTGCGAGATCGT
>NZ_NFHX01000035.1:0-19484 GCF_002161515.1 Faecalibacterium sp. An58 | reverse complement strand
CATTTTTTACCCCCTGTGAGACTTCTCAGATTTCTAAGACTTCTTAGACTTTTGATACTTTCTCTTATTTTCTCACAGGTTGGTACTTTTTTACAGTCGGGGGATTATAGGGCGGTTACAGCTGTCCTGCAGTTTTCGCAGACAGTTCTTCCTTAAAACATCTTTGCTATATGCCTAAATAAAATAGAAACTGGACGTGGTGGTCGTCCACCCGTCAGGCATCATCGGCCCTTATGACGACAGGCACAACCATATGGACGAGTCCGGGGCAAAATAAAAAGCGCACCCCGAAAGGTGCGCCTCATTTGAAAAAAGCCGTGTATGGATGGCAGGGCGTTCCCCGGCGGGAACGTCCTGCTTTTCTTTGGCGATGGGCCTGGCCTGTTCTGCCTGCCAGGCGGCGAAGGCCCGCTGGCCTTCCTCACTGTTGAAACACTCCAAAATGGCAGGATAGAAGCACCGGGCCAGATGCTCGATGACTTCATCGGGGTAGATCGAAGTATTGACGACTTTTTTCTTTTTGTTCAAGTCCACCTCCTGTTCCGGTCCACCGCCTGGCTCATGGGGGGATTCAGCTTGCAAAGCCCCAAGTGTGGAATGAGGGAGGCCGGCCCTGCTTTGCTCCAGAGCCGGCCTCTAAATTTTTTCTGTGCGGAATACAGAAATACGCGCCCCATCCGCCCTCCCGCCCCGAACGCGCCCTCTCGGGCGGGTTCATGGGCAGGCGGGGCGGATTTGCAATAAATCGAATCCAAAAAATAGAACGAATAATCGTCCTGTTTTCGAGATGTCAAGCGAGGGGGCGCGTGGGGCGGGAAATTTTCACTTCCCGCCCCAATTTTATTCGAGGGCGCAATCGGGGCGGACATACACGCCCCGATAGCCCCGGTAGCCGCCCTCGATGTGCTTGGAAAAGCGGATACCATACCGGTCTGCGTTCTTGAAAAGATACTGACTGAACTTCTTTTGCGTCGCCGGTTTTTCCAAGTTGTCGGCGCACCACTTGTTGTAGGCGCGGAACAGGTAGGTAGACCTGGCCGACCTTTCTGGGTCGAAACGGACGTAGGAGTCGGCCTGCATGAACTGGTCGAGGTTACAGCCGTCCTCCATAGCGGCGGCAAGGTTCTGCCTGGCACGTTCGCTCAGGGTGAAGCGGTACTGATTCGCCAGCAGCCGCTTCAGCCCTTCCAGCGCCCAGAGCAGGATACCGGGCAGTTCCTCCGACAACTTGTCGATCAGGTAAGGGTCATCGGTCCGGCCTTCCGGCTTGTCCTTGACCGAGATCAAAATCTGCCGCCTCCAGAAACCATCGCTGGTGTCGTGGGCGGCCACCAGATTGCCGTTGCCGAAGCAGAGCAGCCGGGCATAGAGCAGGCCCTGGGTGGCCTGTCTTTCTGATTTTAGGTCGATTTCTTAAACTTTGCTCGGACTTTGCGTTGCGTTTCCTTTTTATAGTTATAAACAAAGTCTAAATCGCGTTTCCATTTGTCACACGCATGAACCATCAAAGGATTGCCGCTGTAAAAATGTATACACCAATCCAAGTGAGCAATAATTGAATATTTAGTAATTACGTTATTATCAATTAACGAGGCAAGTAATTTCCAGCGTTCAATTTCAGATAGCCCTTGCTTGGATGAGACACTGTAACCATATAACGTCAACTTTGATTTTTTTGAAAACCGATTTGTGAAATCTTCAGATGCTTTCAATTCTTCTGATGTATTTTGGCTATATGATTTTAAATCAATAATAGGAATTCCATATAACTTAACAATTCTGTCATAAACCGTTTTATTTATAAAATATCTATCACTCTTCGAATCGTAGAATGCATTTATAGGCAGCAAGTGATTTGTGTTTGCACAACGTATATATGCAGTGATACATTCACAGTCGCTTTCTAAGTGTTTAGCAAACGGATTTTCATAAATATAAATTATCTTTATTTCTAACCGATTCTCGAATTCCCAAATTTCCTTTCCTATCTTTGCGATGAAAAGAATGCGTCTTCCAGCCTCGGAAAGGACAGTGATTTGTTTAACAGTAATAATTGTAGTGTAGCCGAATTTAAATGTATAATTTTTCTGAAAAAGGTTAAACAAAATAGTCTTAGAAAGTGGGTGACAAGTTTTATAGTAATTGCTTTTTTCAGTACTATAAAAATTGTCAACGATAGTTATGATTTTAGATTCAGAAGATTTCTTTGTGGTATTATAGAATTCTAACTGAATCTGATACATTGCACCAGGAAATCCCGCAGCAAAATTGAGTTCGATTGGAAGTTCAAAACCTGCTTGATTTGATGAATTCTTACTCGGACTATTTGGAATAACAAATGTCATTTTAGCTATTCATCTCCAAGAGTATTGTAATAGTTCATTTTGTGTAAGGATTGACATTCAAATAAGTTTGTTGTTTTCAAGCTCTTCTTTTCTTTTTATTGCCAGGGCTAAGTTTTCCTGACATAATAGTAAATCTTTTTGAACATTTGATAAAGCTTTGTTTCGCTTATCAATGACTTTTGAATCACCTTGCTGAATTGCTTTTTCTAATAAAACTTCTTGCTGATATACAGCCAATCCTAACTTTTTTACACTTTGTTCGAGGCGACTGATTTTTTTGATGGTTTTTCGTAAGTCCAGTCTGCGTTTTCGTTCATTAAAGCTGAGCGTAGCAACATACGAACCGATAATATCAAAGTACTCTTCAATTATTTTTGTGAATTTATCAAGATTAAAAGTATAGATAAAATCGTCTTCTGGGTAAGTGTCTTTTGCTTGAACAATGGATATGCAACGAGTTTCAAAGTCAGTGAGTGTATATTCATCCGGAAACAAATCATTTACATAGAAATCCGTACCCATAATGGCAGAAACAAGTGCTTGTAAATCATAAAAGAAAAAATCATGCACGGTCTTTTCGTCTGAACTGTTTTTATAGTAAGCCAAAAAAGCGGAATCTACATATAAAGAGTATATACATCGCGCAACATTTATATATTCTTCTTTAGTGATGTGAAAAGTTGTTAATGCCTCTTCTTTTTGCTTGGTGCAAAAAGAAGAAATTGGCAATTGATCGCTAAAACTGATAAATGTATTAGACTTGCCATTAGGAGCAGCGGAGCGATATGTATGAATGGCTGATAGAATATTGGACATTGTTATTCACATCCTGTCTTTACTTTGACATAAAAACATCAAAATGGAGCATATAGCATATTAAATCTATTTAATATTGTGATAATTAATATAGGGCTGTTCATTTCAGATTTTGATTGGAATAACCATTAGTATATCACCTGAATATTACGAATGCAAGTTAAAATCTCGAACCATACGTCATGCAAATACACTTTGCACGATTTTTGTTGAACATTTGTATTTAAGGTCGGCAGACTGGTGTACTCGTTGTGCTGGAAGGTGAGGTAGCGCTCCGCCGCCGAGAGGTCAGAGTTCTTCGAGCTTGTATGCTTGATGGTTGCCATACAGTTCTCCGATCGCTTTCTCAGCATTCAGCCGAAAGGATGTGAGTGCCAGCAGTTCTGTCAAGATTTGGGCGCGAAGCTGCTCTGTGTCCCGGCCGCCGGTGTTGAAGTGCCGGGCCAGTTGGTTGAGGTTTCCGCCGAGCTTGCCACATTGTCCCAGCAGGGCAGAGAGAATGTTCAGGGCATCCTCTCCGCCGCCAGCAACAAGAACGGTGTGCTGGACAGGTTTCCCCAGCAGAGATTGACGAATGAGGGTTGACATGCTGATGTTGAGCCGTTTGCAGCAGAGTTCGAGGGTGAGTTTTTCTTTTTCGGTCACGCGAAATTTAATGACGTGGGTGCGGTTGTTGGGATTGTCGTTGTGAGTAGTCGGAATAGTTTTTACGGTGTTCTTGGTGAGTATCAGCCTCCAATCCTTTGGGCGGCGCCATGAAAAAGCCGCACGGAAACGTAAATCGAACGAGTGCAAAAGGTTCAAAACAAAAGCAGGGTTTGGGGAAGGCACTCCCCAACAAGTACGACCGGTCGGTGTGCCACGATTTCAAATTTTGAAATTGTGGCTACAGGTCGATACTTGCTTATCGCTTTTTCCGTCCGAATTGAAAATACGGCTTTCAAACTGGATCTCGGTTTCCAAAGCTGGGAGTGCGGGTGCCAATAGAAGTGTCTTCTGTTTGCGTGGGTCGCCGCTTACACCGAATCTGCGTTCCTGCCCCTATGTTGCAGCTGCGTTGTCCGGCTCGCCCGCATTTTGTGCGGGGTCGTGGCGCGGTATCCAGATCCAGACGGCTGATGCAGTTTTCAAGGTGCATAGTATGAAGAATTGCAGGCCGGTCGTCCGGCTGCAAATTCTCTCGGGATATAAGAAACCGCCCCGCAAGGGACCAAAGGATTTTGTCGTAGGTGAACGGCGGCAAAATGGTTCGGTGTGGCTGCGGGACGGTAGTTTATCACAGTAAAGTGGTTGATATGGGTTAGAGGATACCATGGGAGGGGCAGAGTGTCAATGCAAAGGATAGAATTTTGGATAATATAACACAGTTTGAGATTGATTTTTGTTTAAGAACCACAAAAGAAATGTAGATTTGACTTTGAGATGCTGGATTTTTGTTGGAAAGGACTTGCGTTATTATGCAGAATATGGTATACACATTATACGAAAGTTTGCGATAATTAAACGTTTATCAGAAAGGAGACCCCGCCATGACCGCTGTTATCTACGCTCGCTATTCCTCCGACAACCAGCGGGAGGAATCCATCGAAGGCCAGATTCGCGAGTGCACCGCCTATGCTGAGAAGAACGGTATCACAGTGGTCAGGCACTATATCGACCGGGCGATTTCAGCCAAAACAGATAACCGCCCCCAGTTCCAGCAGATGATCAAGGATAGCGAGCGCAAGCTGTTCGACATTGTTTTGGTCTGGAAATTGGACCGCTTTGCCCGCAACCGCTATGACAGCGCCCGCTACAAGACGCAGCTCAAAAAGAATGGCGTCAAGCTGATGTCCGCTACTGAAATCATCTCGGACGGGCCGGAGGGTATCATCCTGGAATCGGTGCTGGAAGGTTACGCTGAATACTATTCCGCCGACCTGTCCGAGAAGGTCGTGCGTGGTATGACGGAAAATGCGCTCAAAGGAAAGTATAATGGTGAGGCTGTTCCCATCGGTTACGTCATTGATGCAGAGCAGCGGTTTCAACCTGATTCCCTTACGGCAACCTTTGTTGCGGAAGCCTTCAAGCGGTACAATGAAGGTGCGACCATGACAGAGATCCGGGACTGGATGAATGAGCACCGCGTTAAGAACCCACGCGGCGGTCCCATGACCTACAACACCGTCCAGCATATGCTGAACAACCGCCGGTACATCGGCGAACTGAAATACCGCGACATTCTGATTGCGGATGCCATCCCGCCGCTTGTCTCAGCCGAATTATTTCAGGAGGTGCAGGAGAAAATGGCCAAAAACAAAAAGGCCCCTGCCCGTCGCAAGGCAGAGGACGACTACCTTCTGACGACCAAACTATTCTGCGGCCACTGCGGCGCACTGATGTTCGGTGAAAGCGGCACCAGCCGCACCGGCGATGTGCATCGCTACTACAAGTGCGCGGCCGCCAAGAAGCGGAAGTCCTGCAATAAAAAGACGGTTCGCAAGCAGTGGCTGGAAGACCTGGTGGTTAACGAGACCATAAAGCTGATCCAGAACGATATGGTCATTGATTCCCTTGTAGCGGCGGTCATGGAGCTGCAAAACAGGGAGAGCACCAGCCTGCCCCTCTATGAGAAACAGCTTCGGGAAACAGAGACCGGCATCCAGAATATGCTCAATGCCATTCAGGCTGGCATCCTGACCAGCTCCACCAAAGAGCGGCTGGAAGCCCTCGAGGGCCAGAAAAAAGACTTGGAAGCAAAGATTGCCGAAGAAAAATTGGCCAAGCCCGTGATGAAGGAGGAATTCGTCCGCTTCTGGCTGCTGCACTTTCGCAAGCTGGACCTGTCCCAAAAGGAACAGCGGCAGGCGCTGGTGGATACTTTTATCAATGCAATTTACCTTTATGATGATAAAATGTTGATTACCTTCAACTACAAAGAAGGGACAGAGACCATTTCTTTCGGCGAGGCCACCGAGGCTGTGGCAAAGGAAAAAAGTTCGGATATGGATTGCCTTGGTGCACCACAAGCAAAAGATCCGGACTTCTTCCAACGGGAGAGAGTCCGGATCTTTCGTTTTTCCGTGCACTGCGGTCGATATCGCCGCCTTTTGCCAAAATTTCCTCTTGACAGCCGCGCGCTTCTCCTTTATACTATGATAAAGTTCAGAACAATGAGCTTGCAAAACCGTTGAGAAAGAGTAGTAACCCGGGACCAAACCCTCTCAGAGAGCCGCAGACGGTGGGAACGCGGCAGGCAGCGGCCGGGCGAATGGACTTTCGAGGGCACAACGAGGGGCCGCCAGCCGACCCGGTAGCGCGACGGGGACTCCACCCGTTATCAGGGGAGCGCGTGTTGTCAGACATGCGAAAGCGAGTGGGCCTGTGCGTAGGGTACAGGTCAATTTGGGTGGCACCGCAGAGGTTACAAGCCTTTGTCCCAGAGGAATTTGGGACGAGGGCTTTTTTCTATGCCCTCTCCCGCAAGGAAATTGCAAAGGAGTGCAAGAAAATGAGCATGACCAAGATCCCCCACCGCCTGTACCTCACCGAAGACCAGATGCCCAAGCAGTGGTTCAACCTGCGGTCGGCCATGCCTGAGCAGCCCGACCCGCTGCTGAATCCCGCCACACTCCAGCCCCTTGCAGTGGACGACCTGTCCCCCATCTTCTGTGAGGAACTGGCCCGCCAGGAGCTGGACGGCACAACAGCCTATGTGGACATCCCCGAGCCCATCCAGGAGGTCTACAAGATGTACCGTCCCTCGCCGCTGGTCCGCGCCTACGAGCTGGAAAAGGCTCTGGGCACCCCGGCCCGGATCTACTACAAATTTGAGGGCAACAACACATCCGGCTCCCACAAGCTGAATTCCGCCGTGGCCCAAGCCTATTACGCCAAAAAGCAGGGCCTGACCGGCGTAACCACCGAGACCGGGGCCGGGCAGTGGGGCACCGCCCTTTCGGAGGCCTGCGCCTACTTCGGGCTGACCTGCGACGTGTATATGGTCAAGTGTTCCTATGAGCAGAAACCCTTCCGCAAAGCGGTGATGGGCGTGTTTGACGCCCAGGTGACGGCCTCTCCGTCCAACACCACCGAGGTGGGCCGGAAGATCCTGGCCGAAAACCCTGACACCACCGGCAGTCTGGGCTGCGCCATCTCGGAGGCGGTGGAAGCCGCACTCGCCAGCGGCGGGACCAAGCGGTATGTGCTGGGCAGCGTGCTGAATCAGGTGGTGCTGCACCAGTCCATCATCGGGCTGGAAAGCAAGCTGGCCATGGAACAGCTGGACGAATACCCCGACGTGGTGGTGGGCTGTGCCGGCGGCGGCTCCAACCTGGGCGGCCTGATCGCCCCCTTCATGGCCGACCGGCTGCAGGGCCGCAGCCGCACCCGTTTTGTGGCAGTGGAGCCGGCCTCCTGCCCGTCCCTGACCCGCGGACGGTATGCCTACGACTTCTGCGACACCGGCCGCGTCACCCCGCTGGCCCGGATGTACACCCTGGGCAGTGGGTTCATCCCCTCGGCCAACCATGCCGGCGGCCTGCGCTACCACGGCATGAGCCCCATCCTCTCCAAGCTGTATCACGACGGCTACCTGGAAGCGGTGTCCTATGAACAGACCAAAGTATTCGAGGCCGCGGTCTTTTTCGCCAAGCACGAGACCATCCTGCCCGCCCCCGAGTCGGCGCACGCCATCCGCGGGGCCATGGACGAAGCCCTGAAATGCAAGCAGACCGGCGAGGCCAAGACCATCCTCTTTGGCCTGACCGGCACCGGCTACTTTGACATGACCGCCTATGAGAGCTATCTCTCGGGCCGGATGAACGACACCATCCCCACCGACGCCGACCTGCAGCGCGGATTCGATTCGCTGCCGGATATCCCGCAGAACCGGACCTGAATCGGTCTGCCTTTTGCCGCACATCTGCCCCCAGCCGCCCTGGCTGGGGGCTTTCTGCGCCGGCCAGAGGAACCGCAAAGAAAAAAGCCCGTCCTTGCGGACAGGCACTGGTTTGCGGCAGCTGCTTCTCCCGTTCATGGCCGTATGGAACGGCGGCGTCCGGCCGCATCCATCCGAGCGGCTTACAGGAAGATCTCGCAGTCGCTCTCCACCCGCTTGCAGTTGGCGAGCACCTGCTGCATCACGGCCTTGGGGTCCTGGCCTTCCTCAAACTCCACGCTCATTTTCAGCGTCATAAAGTTGACGACGGCGGCCTTGACACCGGGTGTCTTTTGGGCGGCAGCCTCCATCTTGTTGGCGCAGTTGGCGCAGTCCACGTCGATCTTATAGGTCTTTTTCATGGGCAAGGGCTCCTTTCCGGTCATTCCGGTCCACACACAGGTGAGACCTCTTTTCTTTCATTATAGGGCCTTCCCCCGCCCTGTCAAGGGGCGCGGATGGTTTTGTCCGGGTGGTTTAAGTATGACTTCTGTCCGAAAATCCACTTTATTTCCCCAGGCTTCTTGCTTTTCCGCCCTCAAGTGATTACACTTGGTCTGTTGGCCTGCGCGCATTTTGGCAGGCCGCTGCGGCATATCGTCTGGCTGCCCGGGCCCTGTATCCGCCCTGGCGGCCCCTTGCAAAAGGAGGATCATCGTACAATGGAAAAATTCTTTCAGCTGAAGGCGAACGGCACCACCGCCGGACGTGAAGTGGTAGCCGGCCTGACCACCTTCTTCGCTATGGCGTACATCATCGCCGTCAACCCCACCCTGCTCAGCCAGTCGGGGATGGAATGGGGCGCCGTGTTCCTGGCCACCATCATCGCCTCGGTGATCGGCACCCTGGTCATGGGCCTCGTGGCCAACGTGCCCTACGCCCTGGCCCCCGGCATGGGCCTGAACGCCTTTTTCGTCTACACCGTCTGCTTCACCCTGGGCTTCACCTGGCAGCAGGCGCTGTCCATGGTGTTCATCTGCGGCCTGCTGAACATCTTCATCACCGTCACCAAGATCCGCAAATACATCATCAAGGCCATCCCCCGCAGCCTGCAGAATGCCATCGGCGGCGGCATCGGCATCTTTGTGGCCTACATCGGCATCCTGAACGTGGGCATCGTCACCTTCGGTTCGGGCGTGCCCGCCCTGGCCACCCTGAACCAGCCCTCTTTCTGGCTGTTCCTGATCGGCCTGGCCCTGACCATCATCCTGCTGGTGTGCAACGTCAAGGGCGCCATCCTGATCGGCATCGTCGTATCCAGCCTGCTGGGCATCCCCATGGGGGTCACCGTCACCACCGAGACGGTCAGCTTTGCCGAGGCGTGCAGCCAGCTGCCCACCACCTTTGGCGCCATCTTCACCTCCGCGGGCCTGCCTTCCCTCTTTGCCGACCCGGCCAAGGTGCCTCTGGTCCTGATCACCATCTTCTCGTTCAGCCTGTCCGATACCTTTGATACCATCGGCACCTTCATCGGCACCGGCCGCCGCACCGGTATTTTCAGCGACGAGGACGAGCACTCGATGGAAACCACTCCCGGCTTCAAGTCCAAGATGGACCGCGCCCTGTTTGCGGATGCCACCGCCACCTCCATCGGCGCCATCCTGGGCACTTCCAACACCACCACCTATGTGGAGAGCGCCGCCGGCATCGGCGCCGGGGGCCGTACCGGCCTGACCAGCGTGGTGGTGGCCATCTGCTTTGCGGTCAGCGCATTCCTGGCCACCTTTGTCAGCGCCATCCCCTTTGCAGCCACTGCACCCGCCCTGGTGGTGGTGGGCATCATGATGCTGTCCGCCTTCCGGGAGATCCAGTGGGACGACTTCAGCGAGGCGGTCCCCGCCTTCTTCGCGGGCATCTTCATGGCCCTGTGCTACAGCATCTCTTACGGCATCGCCGCCGGGTTTGTCTTTTACTGCATCACCAAGGTGTGCAAAAAGCAGGCCCGGGAGGTCCATCCCATCCTGTGGGTCGCCACCGTCCTGTTCGTGCTGAACTTCGTGCTGCTGGCCACCCTGTGACCCGGCATCCTGCACGCATCCAAAAAAGACCTTCCGGCCCACAGGCTGGAAGGTCTTTTTTGTTTGATTTTTCTCAGCGGGGGCCGCCCACCCAGAACAGGGCCACCGTGCCGGGGCCGCTGTGGGTGCCGATCACCGGGCCGATGGAGCCCTCCTGCAGGTGGGTGACGCCCAAAGCGCGCAGCTTGTCCATCACATAAGCGCAGTCCTCCGGGCAGTCTCCATGGCTGATAAAGACGGTGCCTCCGGCCGGGTCCTTGGCCGTGGCCTGGAAGTGCTTCACCAGGGCGTCCAGGCTGGCCCTGCGCCCGCGTACCTTTTCCATGGCCACCAGATGGCCCTCGTCGTCCACATGGAGCACCGGCTTGATGCCCAGCAGGGTGCCTGCCACCGCGGCCGCGCCGGACAGCCTTCCGCCCCGCTTGAGGAACATCAGGTCATCCACCGTGAACCAGGCGCACACCTGGGGAGCCAGTTCCTGGGCATAGCGGGCGGCCTCCTCAAAGGAGGCGCCTTCCAGCCGCCTGCACCCTACCAGGTAGGCGAACAGGCCCTCCCCCATGCTGGCCTGGCGGGAATCCACGCACTGGATCCTGCGGCCGGGGAAACGCGCCCCCAGCAGCTCGGTCGCAAGACGGCTGGTCTGGTAGGTGCCGGACAGTCCGCTGGAAAAGGACAGGTAGAGGATGTCCATTCCAGAAGCCAGCACCGGGGTAAAGGCGTCCTCGTACTCCGCCAAAGAGACCTGGCTGGTGGTGCACATACTGCCCGCCCGCAGTTTATCATAAAAAGCCTTCGAGCTGATCTCCCGCCCGTCGGGATAGTCTTTATAAGCAGTGCCGTCCAGATTGAAGGTCATGGGCAGCACGTTCAAGTCCGCCTGCTGGATGAGGGCCGGGGTCAGATCGCCGGTGGATTCGGTGAAAATGGCATAGGATCGCATGGTAGACACTCCTTTCTGACTGGAGCCCGCAGCCAAAAGCGCATCCGCACGGGGCACAGCTTCCAACGGGCAGCGGGCCTTTTTCTATTTTCATATCATTGCTGTGGGCTAAACTGAATATAGCACGGATCCTGCGCCCCGTCAAGCAAAAACCGCCCCGGCCCAAAGTGTACTCGGTACAAGGACAATTTCTTTGTTTTTTGCCTCCGCGCCCCCTTGCCTCTTATTCCCAGGCATGATAAAATAGCCCCAAACAGCGCCGCAAAGGTCACACTTTGCAGTCAGGAGGAATCATCATGTCAATGCATCTGGATGGATTTGGTCTTTTTGTGGAGGACATGCCCCGCATGGTGCGGTTTTACAGAGATGTGCTGGGGTTTGCGATCCGGGAGGGCGAGGACGCCCAAAACGTTTATCTCATCAAGGACGGGACGCTGTTCATGCTGTATGGGCGGGACAACTTTGAAAAGATGACCCGCCGGCACTACACCTACCTCAAGGGGCCCAACGGCCACTTCGAGATCGCCCTCTACGTGGACACCTTTGAGGAAGTGGATGCGGCCTTCCACAAATTCGTGTCCCAGGGCGCGGCGCCGGTCCTGGAGCCCACCACCGAGCCCTGGGGCCAGCGCACCTGCTACATTGCCGACCCCGAGGGCAACCTGATCGAGATCGGTTCCTTCGGCCATCCTTTCCGGCTGTGAAAGCCCCGGGACGCTTTTCCGGCCGTGCATATAAAAGGTTAGTATACAAGCGTTTTTTCCATTGGAATACATGGCAGAATATGGTATGATTTTTATGAGGTGATTGGATGGAAAGGGTAACCATACGCGACGTTGCCAAGAAGGCCGGCGTCTCGATCACAACGGTATCCAAAGCGCTGAACGACTATACCGATGTGAATCCCGATACCCGCAAACACATACAGGAGATCGCCCGCCAGATGAACTATGTGCCCAACGCGGCAGGGCGCTGCATGGGCGGGCGGGTGGACAAGGTGATCGGCCTTTTGATCAACGACCTGCGCCCCATGGACCCCTCCGGCGCGGTATACGGCGTATTGAGCGGCGTGTGCCATGCCTGCCAGGACAACAACATCGAGTTCATTCTGGTGACCACCGACAGCGTCCAGCAGACGCAGCGCCCTCTCAAGGTCCTGTGTCTGAAAAAGCAGCTGACCGGTCTGGTCTGCACCGGCTTCCGCCTGCACGATCCCTATTTGCAGCAGCTGGATGAGATCGACATCCCCTGCGCCTTCATCGATATCCGCACCAGCAGCCCCGATGTGCTGAACATCACCATGGACAACGAGCGGGCCGCCTACGAGGCGGTGTCCTTCCTCATCAAGAACGGGCGCCGGAACATCGCCCTGGTCAACGGCAGTTCGGAGGCCGACGTGGCCCTGCTGCGCGGCAGCGGGTATCGCCGGGCCCTGACAGAGGCCGGCCTGGTATTGCGGCCCGACCGGATGCTGATGGCCGACTTCGACTCCAGCCTGGCCTACGCCAAGGTCAAGGAGCTGCTGGAGCGGGACGGCGCCGTGGACGCCCTGTTCTGCTCCAGCGACGTGATGGCCCTGGGGGCCTGCAAGGCCATCGAGGAACTGGGCCTGACGGTGGGGGACCAGGTCGCGGTGGTGGGCTTTGACGATATCCCGGAAGCGCGCTATCTCTATGGCGGCCTGACCACCGTGCGTCAGGACTTCTACCTCACAGGCTATATGGCGGGCAAAGCCATCTACGAGAAGATCGAGGGCAAGGCCGATGTCCATGTGGACAACATGATGTATGAGTTGGTCATCCGAGGCAGCGCGAAAGGGAAACTTTGAAACTGGATACATTGTACAAAAGCTCCCTGGCAGGTTTGTATAATCTGAGGATGTACAAACGCTGGGGAGTATGTTATTCTAGGGCTGTCAAAAACGTTTTCGCACTTGCGGATGGGAGGTCTGCGCCATGGACAAACACCGGCTCCTGCGCGGGGTACTGCGGCTGCTGTGCGCGTTCATCGATTACCTGCTGCTGATGCTGCCGGTGCAGTTCGTGCTGCTGTTCTGGATCAAGACAAACGCGCTGTCAGCGGATTTTCTGTTCCGGCTGCTGTTCGCTGTCTATGGCGTGCTGATGATCGAATACAACAGCGGCGCCACACTGGGCAAGATGCTGGGCAGGCTGAAAGTGGTGGACCGGGCCGGAGGCAAGCCCACCGTGCTGTATGTGGGCCTGCGGGAGCTGATCCGGGCCATGTACCTGATCCCCGTTGCGGGCTGGGCCGCAGGTCTGGTCAGCGCCATCCTGCTGTTCGTCCGGGGCACCACCCTCCATGACATGGCGGGCAGCACCCGGGTCATCTTCCGCTGGGAGGACCAGGAGCAGCCCAAACAGGAGGGCCGGCCATGAATCTGGACGAGATCTTCCACCTGGAGGCCACCGACCCTCTGGTGGCCACCAGCCCCCTGCTGCTGGGCGGGTGCATCCTTGCAGCCATTCTGGCAGGCTGGTTCTGTGCGCGCCGGTACGCCAACACCAACGACATCGAAAAGAGCGTCCGGCTGTATCTGCCCCTGGGCGCGGCCTGCTGCCTGGGCTTCTGGCTGGCGGGCGGGCTTCCCCTGCTGTACGCTGTGGGGGCGTTTTTATGCGGGTTGGTGGTCATGGCATGGATCTCCAACTACTATTTCTATCACTGACTTAGCGGGGGCAGCCCCGTAAGTGCCCGCAGGGCGGGCTATTTTTTGACATCGAATCAAAAACGTTTTCGTTTCAAATGGAGCGAAGCCGTATAAGGAGGAACTTTTTATGGGTATGGATTATTCCCGCGCAGCGGACTGGATCGTAGCAGAAAACACCTTTGATCCCGAGCATCTGGGCAAATGCGAGTCGGTCATGTGCCAGGGCAACGGCTATCTCTGCCTGCGCAACGCCACCGATGAGTTCAACCCCGGCGAACAGCGGGATCTGTTTGTGGCAGGCACCTTCAACAAATTCGATGACAACGAGGTGACCGAGCTGCCCAACGCTGCCGACATCTCCCGGCTGGACCTGCGGCTGGACGGGGTGCGCTTCAGCCTGCTGACCGGCAAGGTGGAATCCTATGACCGGGCCCTCCACCTGAAAAACGGCGAGACGGTCCGCCGGGTGGTGTGGGCCGCCCCCAACGGCAAGCGCTATCAGCTGGTGTTCAGCCGGTTCGTTTCGATGGAGCGCCTGCACCTCATCGCCCAGAAACTCAGCGTCACCCCTCTGGACGGGGCGATGACGCTGGACATTGCCGGCGGCATCAACGGCCAGATGAACAACGGCGGCAGCCAGCACTTCTCCGAAGGGGACAAGCGCCTGTTTGAAGGCCGCCATATGCAGTACATCCAGACCACCGGGCAGTCGAACATCGACTTTGTGTTCAACACCACCTTCTCCTTTGCCATGGACGGCGTGCCCCAGGAGGAAAAGGGCTTCATCGTCATGGACCGCCGGATCATCAAGCAGGAGTACCAGGTGGCCATCCCCGCCGGCAAGACCCTGACGGTGCAGAAGCTGTCCACCGTCTACACTTCCCGCGACCGGGACAGCGAAGGTCTGGACCTGGCCGCCTTGCAGAACAAGGCGCTGGCCGGCCAGGAGGAAGCCTGCGCTCTGGGCTACGACGCCCTGCTGGCGGAGAGCGCCAAGGCCTGGGCCGCCAAAGTGTGGGACAATGTGCCGGTCACCATCCACGCGGCCGACCCCTTTGACCAGCTGGCCATCCGCTTTGCGCAGTACCACCTGTATGTCATGACCCCCGCCCACGACAACCGGATGAACGTGGGCGCCAAGGGCCTGTCGGGCGAGGGCTACAAGGGCCACACCTTCTGGGATACCGAGATGTTCGTGCTGCCCTACTTCATTTACAGCGCCCCCGAGATCGCCCGCAGCCTGGAGGAGTACCGCTGGCTGAGCCTGCCCGGCGCCCACAAGAAGGCCGCCGGCAACCACTACGAGGGCGCCCAGTTCCCCTGGGAGTCCGCCTGGATCGACGACGGCGAGGTGACCCCCGTGTGGGGCGCGGCCGACATTGTCACCGGCCTGCCCACCAAGATCTGGTCCGGCTTCATTGAGCAGCACATCACCGCCGACGTGGCCTACGGCGCCTGGGAATACTACCAGGCCACCGGCGACCAGGATTTCATGGACCGATGCGGCTACGAGCTGATCCTGGACACCGGCAAATTCTGGGCCAGCCGCCTGGAGGAGGGCCAGGACGGCAAGCTGCACATCAACGACGTGGTAGGCCCCGACGAATACAAAGAGCACGTGGATGACAACGCCTTCACCAACTACATGGCCGCATGGAACATCCGCAAGGCGCTGGAGTACAGCCGTATGCTGAAGGCCAACCGCCCCGATCTGTACCAGGCCCTGGACGCCAAGCTGGGCCTGACCGCCCTGGAGCCCCAGTGGGAGGACAAGCTCTCCCGCATCTATCTGCCTCAGCCCCGGGAAGATCTGGTCATCCCGCAGGACCGCACCTACCTGACGTTGAAGGACATCGACCTGACCAAGTACAAGAACCAGCAGAACGTGGGCAGCATCTACCGCGACTACAACCAGGAGCAGATCACCCATATGCAGGTATCCAAGCAGGCCGACATCCTGATCATGTTCCTGCTGCTGGAGGACGAGTTCAGCGCACAGGTCAAGCGGGCCAACTGGAGCTATTATGAGCCCCGCACCCTCCACGACTCCTCCCTGTCCCTGTCCACCCACTGCATCCTGGCCAACGACATGGGCAACCGGGATCTGGCCTACAGCCTGTTCCGCAGCGCGGCGGCCATCGACGTAGGCCCCAACATGAAGACCAGCGACGCGGGCATCCACGCAGGCTCGCTGGCAGGCATCTGGCAGTCGGTGGTGTTCGGCTTTGGCGGCGTGCGTATGCTGGACGGCAAAAGCATCCAAAGCGCAGACGCCTGACGCTGCTGCGATCCAGTTTGATAAACGCCCCAGCAAACGCAAGCTGCAGGAATGGCGGCAAGGCTACCTGTTCCTGACGCCGGCAGTGATCGTTCTGGGCATCTTCATCGGCATTGCCGCCCTCTTCGTGGTGTACCTGTCCTTCCACAAGGTCAACCTTTTTACGGACAGCTATACATTTGTGGGGCTGGAGAACTACGCCCGCCTGTTCACCGACAACATGGCCCGCACAGCCCTGCTCAACACCCTGTCCTTCTCGGTGGTGGTGGTGCCCTGCCAGACCATCATCGCACTGGTGATCGCCAGTGTGCTGAACAGCAAGATCCGGGGCAAGTACTTCTTCCGCACCGTCTATTTTCTGCCCACCCTGACCTCCAGCTCGGCGCTGACCATCATCTTCATGTTCATGTTCAGCGTCACCGGCCCCATCAATATGATGCTGATCAATGCCGGCATCCTGCCGGCGGGCGGCGGCATCAACTTTTTGGAGAACCCGGACTTTGCCCTCAAGGTCATCATGGTCATGAACATCTGGTCCACCGTGCCCCAGTACACCACCATGTACCTGGCCAGCCTGCAGGACCTGCCCACCTCCCTGTATGAGGCTGCGGAGATCGACGGCGCCAACACACTGCAAAAGTTCACCAACATCACCGTTCCCTACCTCAAGCCCATCACCACCTATGTCCTGCTCACCGGCATCATCGGCTTGCAGAGCTTCCAGTCTCAGAACGCCGGCACCATGTGGAACCAGGTCATGGCTGCGGCCTGCATCTCGGTGCTGCCCATCATCATCCTCTATTTGATCTTCAACAAGTTCTTTATGGTTGGCCTCCGTATGGACGGCGAAAAGTAAAACCACAGGGGACCGGTCACAGGCACGGTGTGCGCCACCGGCAGGCCGGTCCCCTTTTTATGCCCAATTTTCCCTGGGCGACAAGGAGGACCTATGAAAAAAGCATGGTGGAAGGAAAGCGTGGTCTACCAGATCTACCCCCGCAGCTTCCAGGATTCCAACGGCGACGGCGTGGGCGACCTGCCCGGCATCCTGCGCCGTCTGGACTACCTGAAAGAGCTGGGCGTGGACGTGCTGTGGATCTCGCCCTTTTACAAGTCCCCCGGCGGGGACAACGGCTACGACATCAGTGATTACCAGGCCATCCAGCCCGAGTTCGGCACCATGGAAGATTTTGACCGGCTGCTGGCCGGGGCCCACGCCCGGGGGATGCGGGTGGTGATCGACCTTGTGGTCAACCACACCTCCAAAGAGCATCCCTGGTTCATCGAGAGCCGCTCCAGCCGGGACAACCCCAAGCGGGACTACTACATCTGGCGGGACGGCAAAAACGGCGGCCCGCCCAACAACTGGGGCTCCAACTTTTCGGGCAGCGCCTGGACCCTGGACGAGACCACCGGCCAGTATTACCTGCACACCTTCGGCGACTTCCAGCCCGACCTGAACTGGGATAACCCCGCCGTCCGGCAGGAAGTGTTCCGCATGATGCGCTGGTGGTGCGACAAGGGGGTGGACGGCTTCCGCATGGACGTCATCAGCATGATCAGCAAGACCCCCGAAATGCCGGACGGCGAACGGAAACCGGGCAGCAGCTACGGCAGCTTTGCCCCCTATGTGGTCAACGGGCCCAACGTCCACGCTTACTTGCAGCAGATGAACCGGGAGGTGCTGTCCCAGTACGACCTGCTGACGGTGGGCGAGTGCTCGGGTCTGACGGTGGACCAGGCCTGCCGGTACGCCAACGCCGACGGCACCGAGCTGACCATGGCCTTCCAGTTCGAACACATGGACCTGGACGGCGGCGAAAGCTTCAAATGGAACACCCGCAAGATCGACCTTGTGGAGCTGAAAGCCCTGCTGACCAAGTGGCAGAAGGGTCTGGAGGATCGGGCCTGGAACAGCCTGTACTGGTGCAACCACGACCAGCCCCGCATCGTCTCCCGCATGGGGGACGACAGCACCCCCGCCCTGCGGGAAAAGAGCGCCAAGGCTCTGGCCCTCTGCCTGCACATGATGCAGGGCACCCCTTACGTCTACCAGGGCGAGGAGCTGGGGATGACCAACGTTCCTTTCGGGGGGCTGGAGGATTTTCGGGATGTGGAGAGCATCAACGCCTATCACGAGCTGACCGCCAACCACACCTTCACCCCCCAGCGGATGCTGGAATGCCTGCGCTACAAGAGCCGGGACAACGCCCGCACCCCCATGCAGTGGGACAGCTCGGCAGGCGCGGGCTTTACCACCGGCACCCCCTGGATCATGGTCAACCCCAACTATACCAGCCTCAACGCCGCCGAGCAGCTGGCCCGGCCCGACTCGGTCTTTCACTTTTACCAGGCCCTGATCCGGCTGCGCCACACCCATGAGATCATCGTCTACGGCAGCTACGACCTGCTGCTGCCCGATGATCCCCAGGTGTACGCCTACACCCGTACCCTGAACGGGCAAAAGCTGCTGTGCGTCTGCAACCTCACCGGCCGCCCCGCATCCTTTGCCCTGCCCGCCGGCTTTGCGGGGGCCAGGCTGCTCATTTCGGTGGGGGACGCCCCCAGCCTGGACGGCCAGGTCACCCTGGGTCCCTGGGACGGCTTTGCCCTGCTGCAAGACAACGCTGAACTGTAAAGGAGACAACGCTATGAACTATCAGGCAATCATTTTCGATCTGGACGGGGTCATCTGCTCCACCGATGAATACCACTACCAGGCATGGAAAAAAATGGCCGACGGGATGGGCATTCCCTTCGACCGCACCATCAACAACCGGCTGCGGGGGGTATCCCGCATGGAGAGCCTGGAGATCATCCTGGAGCAGTACCACGGCCCCGCCCTGAGCGAGGAGCGCAAGGTGGAGCTTGCCACCCAGAAAAACGACCTGTACCGGGAGAGCCTGCACCAGCTGTCCCCCGCTGACCTGTCCGCCGAGGTCAAGGATACCCTGGACGCCCTGCGGGCCGCCGGCCTCAAGCTGGCCATCGGCTCGTCCAGCAAGAACACCCAATTTATTCTGGGGCAGCTGGGTCTGGGCAGCTACTTTGACGCCGTCAGCGACGGCAACAACATCACCCATTCCAAGCCCGACCCGGAGGTCTTTCTCAAGGCAGCCGGCATGCTGGGCCTCGAGCCCGCTGTCTGCCTGGTGGTGGAGGACGCCGTATCCGGCGCACAGGCCGGCCACGCAGGCGGCTTTGCCGTGGCCTGCGTAGGGGACGCTTCCCAGGCCGGCGCAGGCGATTACAACCTGTCCGCCTTCTCCGAACTGCGCGCCATCGCCCTTGGCTGAAAACCTTCCAAAGCCAAAACCGGCCCCGCGCCATGCAGGCGCGGGGCCATTGTTTTGCGCCGCCCGCAGCGCGGGTACAGACTGTCAAAAAAGTCCTGTCCAGCCGACATGTGCGGATGGACAGGACACATACAGGGAAATTCAGCACTGAGAGTGTGCGAGCCGCTTTGCGGCGAGTGCGCGGTTCAGCGCTGAATTT
>NZ_NFHX01000034.1:0-19794 GCF_002161515.1 Faecalibacterium sp. An58 | reverse complement strand
AGCTTCAAAATGTCCTTTTCTGAGTGGATATACACGAACGGATTATAATGCATCGACTTTTTGAAGTTGATGGTGTTGAAGATTTTGATGCGGTAGCCTTTCTTCAAAAAGGCGTTGCCCACCTCCAAAACCGTGGTGCCTTTGGGGAGGACGTTGTCAAGATATTCAGAGGGAATATCTTCCGAATTTTTGCCTCAAAAATTGGCGGTTTTAACATCATCCAGCATCAAACGCTTCATTTTGTCCTCCAAAGTCTCTTTTGCGGTCTGGCTGAAATGAACACCTACTACATAGGTGGTGTTCTCAATCTTCACGCTGAAGATACCTGCGGGGCTTGCCTGCGGTGGTGTCATAGCCTGCTTTAATTCCTCCATGTCTGCATTTCTCCTTTCTCCATAAAAGCCCAAATAAAAAGAACCTGACTTCTTTCAAAGTCAGGTTCCTTAGAGTTCCATCTTCTGTTCTTTTTCTTTCTGGAATGTCGTGTCCTGTTTTGGGTCTTGCTTTCCGGCCTGGCGGAGCTGCTCTACCACCGAACGCTTACTCTCTACCTTGCCCAATGCTTCCGGTCCCAGAACCTGGCTGACCCAATAGCGGACTTCGTTCAGCGGCTTCAAATCTGCCTGCACCTGTTCCAGCTGTCGGGCAAAGGCTGAGTGATCCGATTGCAGTTTGCTGTACTCTGCCTCTAGGGCATCCAGATTCACATTCAGATCAACGTGCTGTGCTTTCAAATAGCGGTAGGCTTTGTTGTAGGCTTTCAGTTCCTCCTGGTGGCTTTCGGCAAATGCGGCCTGCCGCTTCTTCCAGCCGATTTTCAGATACTTGTCATGGATGGGCTTCTGTTCCTGGCAAACTGAAACGGCATTCTGAATCCCGACAATGTCCTTCATCCGCTTCTCGGCCTTTCGCATACCGGTACTGGCCTGGCTGGCTTTTTGTTTCACGCCGGACAGGACGGTGTTCAGCTGCTCCAGAGTCGAGATCTTATGCTGTTGGAGATAGACAACAGCCCTTGCCACATTCTTCAAGTCCTTCAGGTCGCCCTTCTGCTGCCCGGACCAGGACCAATCGCTTCGTCCTGCTTTTCTCTGGTTCAGATAATCATTGAGAAGCACCCCAAGGTCTGTGGCGACTGCTTCCTCTTTCAGCAGCTCTTTTTCAGCCTGGACCAGTTCTTCAATCCAGTCCAGCAGACCCCGAATGGTTTTACGAATAGCGGACAGCATCTGGTTGGCTGCCTTGATATCCCGGTTGAGATTTCCGATATTAGTCTGGATGCCTCGCCGCTCCATCTGCACCACCGCAGGTCCCATGTGGACGGTAGGGATCACATCCAGGCCCTGCCGCTCATAGGAGCGCAAGTCTAGCCGCTCTGGCCGATCTGCTGCTTCTAGATAGCGGTTGACGGTATCAGCCCAGCCTTGCCGCCAGATCTCCGCATACTTCTGGTCGTTCCAATCCACGGTATCCTCCTTGTGGCTTTTCCAGTTCCCCGACGGGAGCCGGATGCGTTCGCCGTTTTCATCCAGGTCGTACACCTTTCGGCTCTTGGGGAGCCACTTGCCTTGTTCGTCCATGGCACGAAGGGTCAGCATCACATGACAGTGAACATTGTGTCCGGGCGGGGCCGGATCATGAATGGCGAAGTCAGCAATCATCCCCTTGGAAACAAATTGCTTCTCGCAGTAGTCCCGGAGCATCTGCGGGTACTGCTCCGGAGGAACTTCTTTGGGCAGAGCCAGCACGAAGCGCCGGGCCAGCTGGGCATTCCATTGCTTTTCGGCGGCCTCTACCGAGTTCCAGAGGGTTTCCCGGTTAGCGTATTCCGGCGGAGCGTGAGCAGGCAGCATGATTTCCGTGTACAAGATGCCACGCTTGCCAGAGTAGTTTTTGGTTTTCTGGTCATACTCAGAAAACAGCTTCTCGCCGCTCTGGTAGGCGGCACCTGCCACCGCCGACTGGCCCATGCTGCGCTGGGTGATGGTAATTTGAAAATGCGGACATGGAATGGATATCACCTCCAAAACAAAAACCGCCCGTCAGGATTGCTCCTGACAAACGGTCTTGAATCATGTTCGGTTGTGCTCTCTGTCCAGGGATGGAGCGAAGTGCGCTTCGGCCCTGGGCGAGAGCTGTAAAAGGATAGCTGCGGAGCAGCGCAAGGAAAATGCAGTTTTCCTTGGGATGGAATCGGGATGGCGGACGGAACGCCAGACCGGTTTCATCAAGCCGTCTGCAAGACCGCAATTGCACCGGAACGGTGTATAATTGCGCCCTATTACAATAGGGTTGGAACGTTCCGGGCTTCTTGCAAATCGTGAATCATCTTTGCCAGGGCCAGCGCAACCTCCTGCTGACGAAATGAAAGTTTCAGCAGCTCCATTACCTGGTCATCGGTTAGCTCTCCGGGGCAGATTAGGAAGCTCTCCAGCATTCCCCCGCGGGTGCAGAGGCGATGAGTTCGGGCTTTGCGAGTCAACTCTGGTATCCGGTGCTCCAGCATTTTTTCCTGGTGCTGGTAGTAACGGAGCTTCTGTTCGGCCTGGGCCTTTTGGGATTTCATGCGGTCTAGTTTTTTGCTCATAAGTCTTCACCTTCTTTATTAAAGTCATAACTCCTGGTAAAATCGGGAGTTTGAGGGCCCTTCACCAACAGGCCTCTCAAGGGACACTGGAACTCCTTCTTGCGTCATTTGCACTGCAACCCGTATACAAAAATATCCACTTTTTCAAATGATAAAAATCTTCTTTTTTACTTTGCCCAATCATTTAATACGAAAGCTTTTTGCTCTTCTCAGCAGAGTTGTGTGTTTTGTATCTCTGAAACATAAAAAATAGATCTCCCGTTTAGAAGGAGCCTTCATTGCTCGTGTAAAATCCAAATTCTGTCCTCCTGCATCTGCTGAATTCTATTGATTTTGATCTTCATTCAATCTTAACGTAGATAGAAAATCTTTTATGATTTTATAGTGCTCCGCATGCTATGATTATAGCGATTTTCTATGGATCCGATCCACTGAGATTACAGGAGATGATGGATATGGAAAACACACCTCAAATGATGTCAGATTGCTTTCCCGGTCAGAAAAGCACAATTTTCCCCGGAAAACTGAAAATCTTTTTTGGATACGCCGCAGGTGTCGGCAAAACCTATGCGATGCTGCAAGCAGCGCACCAGGCCCAAAAAGAAGGGATTGATGTGGTAGCAGGCTACGTGGAGCACCATGCCAGACCAGACACCCTTGCTCTCTTGCAGGGGCTGGAAGTTTTGCCCTGCAGAGAAATCGACTATCGCGGCATCAAGCTCAAAGAATTTGATCTGGATCAGGCCCTTCAGCGCAAGCCCCAGCTCATTCTGGTAGATGAATTGGCTCACAACAATGCTCCAGGATGCCGGCACACAAAGCGGTATCAGGATGTGGAAGAACTGCTTCAGGCCGGAATCAATGTATACACCACCGTCAATGTGCAGCATTTGGAGTCCCTCAACGATTTAGTATCCTCCATCACAGGCATTGCGGTCCATGAACGCATCCCCGATCGTATCTTTGACCGGGCCAATCAGGTGGAACTGGTAGATATCGAGCCGGATGAGCTGGTGAAGCGTCTCCAGGCAGGAAAAGTATACCAGGAGCGCCAAGCAAAACAAGCGCTCCAAAACTTTTTCACCGTAGAAAACCTGGCTGCCCTGCGCGAGATTGCCATGCGGCGCACCGCGGACCAGCTCAACCGGACCGCATTGCAGGAAGGGAGAGAAAAAAGCGCCAAAGCCGGAGAACATATTTTGATTTGTCTGTCTTCTTCCCCATCCAATCCAAAAGTCATTCGAACCGCTGCACGGATGGCAGAAGCCTTCCACAGCGGATTCACAGCCCTATTTGTGCAGACGCCGGAGACCAAAGAGTTGTCCGGTGACAACTTGAAACGCCTGCGCAGCAATTTGCATCTGGCGGAGCAGCTGGGCGCCCAGATTTCCACCGTCTACGGAACCGACCCCGCTGTACAGATTGCGGAATATGCCCGCGTCAGCGGCGTGACCAAAATCGTGATGGGCCGCATCAACCACAAGCAAAACCCACTCATCGGAAAAAAGAGTCTGGCTGACCGGCTGATCGCACTGACTGATCTGGACATTTACATCATTCCGGATCACCAGCCACTCTATAAAAAACCGCTCGGAAAGTTCCACCTTCCTAAATCGCACTTTACGGGGAAAGACGCCTGCATCACATTGGCGGCTTTGATCCTATCCTCGATGGCCGGATTGGGATTTTACCACGCCGGTTTCAGTGAATCCAATATCATCACGGTTTACATTTTGGGGGTTCTCATTACGGCGGTGTCTACAGACGGTCACCTGTATGGAGCCGTAGAATCCCTTTTCAGTGTTGCCGCCTTCAACTTTCTTTTTACAGAGCCCCGTTTCACTTTCCGCGCCAATGACCCCAACTATCCCGTCACCTTTCTGACCATGCTTTCCGCTAGCATCATTGCCAGTTCTCTGGCCAGCCGAGTCAAAGCCCAGGCACGCATGGCTGCACAAAAAAGTTATTACACAGAACTTCTCCTGGAAAGCAGCCAAAAACTGCAGCAGGGACGCACCGAATGGGATTGCCTCCGTCTGACGGCAGAACAGCTGAGCCGGCTTTTTGATCGGCCCATCCTCTACGCCTTGAGCAAATCCGGACAAGATTTGTCGTTCCGGGCGGAGCCGTCCGATGCACAGGAAGTCCTGGCCCAGCTGGGTACCGAAGAAATGGGCGTGGCCAAGTGGGTACAAGCCAACAACAAGTATGCCGGCGCAACCACAAGTACGCTACCGGATTCCAAATGGTTTTTTCTCTCTGTCCGGGGGACGCAAGGGGTCATGGGAATTGTAGCAGTCCCCGTTGCAGGTTACTCCATACCGGACGCCTTTGAAAAAAACCTTCTTATTGCCATTCTAAACGAGTGCGGCCTGAGCCAGGAGCGCATCCGACTGCAGGAAGAGCGCGGCAAAGAGGTGCCATGACTCCAAAACAGCCGGAAAAATCCCCTTTTCCCCCGCCGCTTTCACAGGAAGCGGGATTGCTCCCATCCGGAGGGAAAGACAGGATCTTCATTTCTTCTTAATGCCGCGCCATCTTCCTTAACCCTGCCTTATGACCCGCTGCGCTATCCTAGGAGCGCAAAACAAATATTGGATGTTTTGCTGACTCATCCATGTTGAAAGGGGCACCGGAAATGATGGATTGCTTGATGATCGGAATCATACTGGCCGGTTTTGGCCTTGTCGTACTGCTGGCGAACTGGTGCCAGCGGCAGGTCGAATCCGAGGAATAAGAAAGTACAGGAGTTGAGATTTATGATTTTGCTTGGAGTCATTGTTTTGCTGCTGGGCGGATATCTGGTATACGCCCTGGCGCATCCGGATCGGTTTTAAGATCGAGGACACTGTATAGGAGGTTTTTGTATGGTACAGCTGGTCCTGACATGCATCATTTATTTGATCCTTGTTATTCCAGTGGGGCGGTATCTTTATCATATCGCCGCAGGAAAACACACCTTTGCCGACCCCGTTATGGATCGGGTCGACGGGGTCATTTACAAGCTGGGCGGCGTGGACCCTCAAAAGGGCATGAACTGGAAACAGTACGCCCTGGCCCTGCTGGGCACCAACGCGGTGATGATGGCTGTTGGCTATGTGATTCTCCGCATCCAGAGCATTCCCCTTCTGAATCCCAACGGGATTCAGGGCATGAAGTCGGACCTGGCCTTTAATACCATCATTAGTTTTATGACCAACACCAACCTGCAGCACTACTCCGGCGAAAGCGGCCTGAGCTACCTCTCCCAGATGCTGGTCATCATCTTTATGATGTTTGTTTCCGCAGCCAGCGGCTATGCCGCCTGTGTCGCGTTCATCCGCGGCCTGGCCGGCAAGACAAAAGATCATGTAGGCAACTTCTTTGCCGATCTGGTTCGCATCACCACCCGCGTGCTGCTGCCCTTCTCCCTGGTGGGCGGGCTGCTGCTGGTATGGCAGGGTGTGCCGCAGAATTTCTCGGAGAATGTCGTGGTGCAGACCCTGGAAGGCACGTATCAGGTTTTGGGGATGGGGCCGGTGGCGGCGCTTGAAATCATCAAGCACCTGGGCACCAACGGCGGCGGCTTCTTCGGCGCCAACTCCGCCACCCCCATGGAGAACCCCACCATCCTGTCCAACCTGATTGAACTGTATTCCATGATGCTGCTGCCCGGCGCCTGTGTCATCACCTTCGGCAAGATGGTGGGTGACGGACGTCTCCAGAATCAGAAGGACTCGACCCGGGAAAATATGCTGTCCGCCCATCCGGAAGGCATCACGGCCCGGCTGCTGGGCAAAGAAGGCCGCAGCATCTTTTTGGCCATGGGAATTTTGTTCCTGGTTGGCCTGAGCCTTTGCTACTGGGCTGAGCTGCAGGGCAACCCGGCTCTGGCGGAGATCGGCCTCAACCAGTCCGCAGGCAGCATGGAGGGCAAGGAAGTCCGCTTCGGCATCGCCCAATCCGCTCTGTTTACCACCGTAACAACATCCTTCACCACAGGCACCGTCAACAACATGCACGACACCCTGACGCCGTTGGGCGGAATGGTGCCGATGCTGCACATGATGCTCAACTGTGTCTTTGGCGGCAAGGGCGTGGGCCTCATGAACATGATTCTGTACGCCATCCTGGCGGTGTTCATCTGCGGGCTGATGGTGGGCCGCACCCCCGAATATCTGGGCAAGAAGATCGAGGGACGCGAAATGAAGCTGACGGCACTGGCCATCATCATCCATCCCCTGCTGATCCTGTCCTTTACTGCCCTGGCGGTGACGACATCCGCCGGGCAGGCCGGCGTTACCAATCCCGGTTTCCACGGCCTGAGCCAGGTGCTGTATGAATACGCCTCCTCTGCGGCGAACAACGGCTCCGGTTTTGAAGGGCTGGCGGACAACTCCTACTTCTGGAACATGACCACCGGCATCGTCATGTTCCTGGGGCGGTATCTGCCCATTGTGATTCAACTGGCCATCGCCGGCTCCCTGATGAAGAAAAACTATATCAACGAGTCTGCCGGCACACTGCAAACCAGCACGGCGAGCTTTGCAGTGATTCTTGTGTTCGTGGTGTATATCTTTGCCGCGTTGACCTTCTTCCCGGCGCTGGCTCTGGGCCCCATTGCCGAGCATTTGACCCTCTGGGGCTAAGGAGGATATTCGTAATATGAGCAAGAAACAAAACAAAAAGCTGCTGACCGGTGAAATCCTCAAACAGGCGTTCATCGGCTCGGTAAAAAAGCTGGACCCCCGGTATATGATTAAGAACCCGGTTATGTTCGTCGTGGAAACCGGCTTCTTCATTACACTGCTGCTGACAATCATGCCGGGGCTGTTCGGCGAAGGCGACACCGGCCTGCGTACTTACAACTTGATTGTTTCCATCATTCTGCTGATTACGGTACTGTTCGCCAACTTTGCAGAATCTGTAGCGGAGGGCCGGGGCAAAGCCCAGGCCGCCAGCCTGAAAAAGACCCAGAAGGACACCCAGGCTCACCTGCTGCGTCCGGACGGCAGCGAGACCCTGATTTCCTCCAGCGAGCTGAAAAAGGGCGACATCGTGATGGTATCGGCCGGAGAGGTCATTCCCGGCGACGGCGAGGTCATCGAGGGTATTGCCTCGGTGGATGAGTCGGCCATCACTGGAGAATCCGCCCCCGTCGTCCGTGAGAGCGGCGGCGACTTCTGCTCAGTGACCGGCGGCACCACGGTGGTGTCCGACTGGCTGAAAATCCAGATCACCTCCGATCCCGGCAACAGCTTTCTGGACCGCATGATCGCTCTGGTGGAAGGCGCCTCCCGGAAAAAGACCCCCAACGAAATCGCCCTGAGCACCCTTCTGGTCTCCTTGACCATCATTTTTCTGATTGTCATTGTCACCCTGTACCCCATCGGAATGTATTGCGGGGTTCAGCTGCCGCTGTCCACCCTGATCGCCCTGATGGTTTGTCTGATTCCCACCACCATCGGCGGCCTGCTGTCCGCCATCGGCATCGCCGGTATGGACCGCGTCACCCGGTTCAATGTGATCGCCATGTCCGGCAAGGCCGTGGAGGCCTGTGGCGACGTGGACACCATGATTCTGGACAAAACGGGCACCATCACCTTTGGCAACCGTCTGGCTGCCGACTTCTTCCCCGTGGAGGGGGCAAGCCGCAGCGAGCTGATTCGCTGTGCAGCTCTGACCAGTCTTCACGACGAGACCCCCGAGGGAAAATCCACGCTGGAACTGGCTCGCCGTCTGGGAGACAACAGCCAGGAGATTCCCGGTTCTTCCTTTGTAGAGTTCACCGCCCAGACCCGCATGAGCGGCGTGGACCTGCCCGACGGCACCCGGGTCCGCAAGGGCGCTTCGGACGCCATCGAGCAGTATATTACGGCGCAGGGCGGAAAAGTCCCTGCTGACCTGCGCACCCATGTAGAGAAAGTTTCTTCTCTGGGCGGCACGCCCCTGGTCGTGTGCCAGAACAACCAGATTCTGGGCGTTATTTACCTGAAAGACACCGTCAAGCCCGGCATGGCAGAGCGTTTTGAGCGTCTGCGCGCCATCGGCATCAAAACCATCATGTGCACCGGCGACAATCCCCTGACCGCAGCCACCATTGCAAAGGAAGCCGGGGTGGACGGTTTTATTGCCGAGTGCAAGCCCGAGGACAAGATTCGCGTCATCAAAAAAGAGCAGGCCGAGGGAAAAATCGTTGCCATGACCGGCGACGGCACCAACGACGCCCCCGCCCTTGCCCAGGCCAATGTGGGTCTGGCCATGAACTCCGGCACCACCGCAGCCAAGGAAGCCGCCAACATGGTGGATCTGGACTCTGACCCCACCAAAATTCTGGAAGTGGTGGAGATCGGCAAGCAGCTGCTCATCACCCGCGGCTCCCTCACCACCTTCTCCATTGCGAACGATATTGCAAAGTATTTTGCAATCATTCCGGCCATGTTTATGGCGGCGATTCCCCAGCTGGGTGTCCTGAACATCATGCACCTGAGCACCCAGAACAGCGCTATCCTGTCGGCCCTGATTTTCAACGCAATCATCATTCCCTGCCTGATTCCTCTGGCCATGAAGGGCGTCAAGTACCGCCCCATGTCTTCCGGCAAAATGCTGGCCCGGAACATGATGATCTACGGTCTGGGCGGTGTGGTCACCCCCTTTGTCGGCATCAAAATCATCGACACTCTGATTGCCCCGATTCTGGCCGCACTGCATATCTGAGGAGGCTCCTTACGATGGACGAAGTAACCTATAAGAATACCTTTTTTCACAGCCTGCGTCAGTCTTTGGTGATGGCACTGATCCTGCTGCTGCTCTGCGGCTTTGTGTTTCCGGTCCTGCTCAGCGGGATTTCTGCGGTTCTCTTTCCCAGTCAGGCCAATGGCAGTCTGGTCTATTCCTACGGCCAGGCGGTGGGGTCCGCCCATGTGGGCCAGGAGTTCACCAAGCCCTATTTCATGAAGGGGCGCCCTTCCGCTTACCACTACAACACCTACTACCAGGACGAACAGGGCAACCGGTACTACAGTGACGGCACCCCGTTCGCCGGGATTGGTTCCGGTTCCAACAACTACGCGCCCTCCAATCCTGCTCTGACCCAGCGGGTCGAAGCAGACATCGAGGCTTTTCTGGAGGCAAACCCGGAGGTTAAACGGGAGGATATCCCTGCCGATCTGGTAACCGCTTCTGGCTCCGGGCTGGACCCGCATATCACCCCTGCATCGGCCCGGATTCAAATTCCTGCCCTGGCAGCCGCTTCCGGCCTCAGCCAGGAGGAACTTGAGCAGATTGTGGAGAACAACACAGAGGGAAAACTGCTTGGTATTTTTGGCGAAGAGACCGTCAACGTTCTGGGTGTCAACCTGGACATTGCCAAAGCAATGGGCCTTGCGTAATTCCCCTCCCCTGCGGATTTTCCGGCATAGCGCACATACCATTTTCTTTGATGCAAAAAGGTCACCGGCTCTCCTGTACATCAGGCGGGCCGGCGGCCTTTTATTTGGTTTTAATCCCATCCCGACAATCTTTTCTCCAGTTTTAGTCCCTGTGCGCTATGATAGAGCCGTAAGGAGGAGATCGATATGTTCACACGTATAAAATGCATCTCTTGTTGTGAAAGCCGGATAGACGCCCGGATTGAAAATTTCCTGCTCTGTCACCAGGGGTTTAAGCTGTTCCTGATTTATATTGGACTGCCCCTTTTCACGATGGCCGCGGTTTGTGTATGCACCACCGCTGTTGCCCTGTCCCTGGCGTTCCTGTTCGGCTGGATGTGAATGGTTTCATAAAGTGTTTGACCAAAAAATGGATTTTGTGAGCTCTTACCTACAGTTGTTGTACAGAAAAAGCCACCAATACTCAAAGCGACTTCAAACAAGCAGGAGTTCTCTGTCTTAATGTCATCTTAATGTCTGTCTTAACAGATTAACGCCTCCTTTAGATGAGAAATGGATAATGACGTTGTTGAAAGACTCTCGAAAGATGATGAGCCATCAAGGATGCGGCAGTCGGAACGAAAGGTATTTCATGAGAGGGCGGCGGAGCATCTGTGCCATTTACTGAATCGATTCGTCAACTTTGCAGGCAATCATCTAAAAGTATGTTATAATACACTGGAATGAAAGGAGGACAAGGTGATGCATGCTCCCGCATTATCCGATCAAGTTGCAAGAAAGGCGCCCGGCAAACTGACTATTTTTGCCAGCTATTTTTGCGGCGCCGGAAAAAGACATGCCATGTTGGAAGCCGCCAGAGCGGCCAAGCGGGAAGGGCAGGACGTGGTGATTGGACTGTTATCCTTTGATGCATGGCCGTCTGACCCGCCGCTGGCCGAAGATTTTGAGACAGTACACTGCAAAACGGTTGCACAGGATGGGCACACAGAATCCGAACTGGATTTGGACGCCTGCATCAAAAGGCTGCCGCAGCTGATTGTGATTGACGATCTTTCCCACACCAACCTGGGCGAATCCCGCCACCGGAAACGTTATCAGGATATAGAAGAATTGCTGAAAGCGGGCATCGACGTCTATACGACGCTGGATGTGCAGCACATTGAAAGCCTCCAGGATACGGTTTTGTCTATTCTGGGCGCTTCCATATCCGAGCGAATCCCCGACCGGGTGTTTGATCGGGCGGCGCGGGTAGAATTTGTTGACATCGAACCAGAGCAGCTCCAGCAGCGCCTGTTGCAGCAGAAAAAGGTCGGCCTGCTTTCCGGCTATTCCCTCGCACAGCTGAGCGCCCTGAGGGAAATTGGTCTGCGCCGCTGCGCAGATCGGGTGGCCCTGTATACCCAGTCCGGGCAAAATGGGACAGGCTATCGCTCCCACGAACATATTCTGGTATGCCTTTCTTCTTCTCCCTCCAATGAAAAAATCATCCGTACTGCCGCGCGTATGGCCAGCGCATTCAAATGTGAGTTAACCGCACTGTTTGTGGAAACGAAAGACTTCCAATGGATGTCTCCGCCGGATAAAGAGCGCCTTCGGGCCAATATCCATCTGGCACAGCAGCTGGGCGCATCCGTCGAAACCGTATATGGCGACGATGTAGCCTATCAGATTTCCGAATTTTCCCATTTGTCCGGGGTCACAAAAATCGTGCTGGGCCGCAGTGGATTTCCTTCCCGCCCCTGGTTTCACAAGGCATCTCTGACCGACCGACTGATTGATCTCACGCCGGAGCTGGATATTCACATCATTCCCGACAACGGAATGAACCATTTGCTCTCCACTCGATACCGGGAGACTGTGCATCTGCCGTCCTTGTCTCTTCTGGATCTGTTTAAGAGCGCGGTAATCCTTGTTTCCACCACTCTCATCGGCTTTCTGTTTTATGAGCTGGGCTTCACAGATGCCAATATCATTGCCCTCTATCTTTTGGGGGTCTTGCTTGTTTCCGTGTCCACAAAGAGTTCCATCTGCAGCTTTTTTGCCGCTGTTTTCAGCGTGCTCACCTTTAATTTCTGTTTCACAAACCCCAGATTTTCTCTGCATGTCTATGGGAGCGGCTACCCGGTCACCTTTCTCGTCATGTTCCTTGTTTCCCTGTTGACCGGATCTCTAGCCTCCAAGCTGAAGTCCCACGCCAAACGGTCGGCCCAGGTGGCATGGCGCACCAAACTTCTCTTTGAAACCAATCAGACACTTCAAAAAGCCCGAACGCAGGAAGAAATTCTTTCAGTCACCGCAAAGCAGCTGCTAAAGATGTTTCAGCGCGATATTATCGTATACCGCATCCAGCAGGAAAAGCTCACAGCCTCTGAAATCTTTCTTATGGATGACACAGCTTCCACCGATCGTTATACCTCGGAAAAGGAGCGTGAGGTAGCCCAGTGGGTTGTAACCAACAACAAAAGAGCCGGCGCGGGAACGGAAACTTTTTCTGATTCCTGCTGCACCTATCTGTCCGTTCGGAAAGGAGACCAGGTCTACGCCGTGGTGGGCATTGCCACATCGGACAATCCTCTGGATTCCTTTGAGACCAGTGTTCTACTTTCCGTTCTAGGCGAATGCGCCCTGGCTCTTGAAAGCCAAAAGAACCTGGAGGAAAAAGAAGCTGCTGCGGTTCTGGCCAAAAATGAACAGCTCCGCGCCAATTTGCTTCGATCTATTTCTCACGATCTGCGTACCCCTCTTACTTCCATTTCCGGAAACGCCAGCAACCTACTCTCCAACGGAGATTTGTTTGACGACAAGACCAAGAAGCAAATGTATACTGACATCTACGATGATGCCATGTGGCTCATCAACCTGGTGGAAAATCTTCTGTCGGTCAGCCGGCTGGAAGAAGGCCGGATGAATCTGCACATGTCAACGGAGTTGGTGGACGAGGTCGTAGCAGAAGCGCTGCGCCACATCAACCGGAAAAGTGTGGAATATCACCTGCATGTGCAAAACAGTGACGAATACCTTCTGGCGCAGATCGACGCCAAGCTGATTGTTCAGGTTCTGATCAACATCATCGACAATGCCATCAAGTATACGCCCCCGGGATCTGACATCACTATCGAGTGGAACCGCAAGGGGGACTTTATTTATATTTCAGTGGCGGACAACGGGCCGGGCATTCCCGACCAGGCCAAACCGCACGTTTTTGAGATGTTTTATACTGTATCCAACCAAATTGTTGACAGCCGCCGCAGCATGGGACTGGGTCTGGCACTGTGCAAATCCATCGTCAATGCGCATGGAGGAGAAATCACCGTGACCGATCATCTGCCCCATGGATCTGTCTTTACATTTTCTGTACCAGCCGGGGAGGTTGAATTACATGAATAAACCTTTGATTTTGGTGGTCGAGGACGACATTCCCGTTCGCAACCTGATAACCACAACTTTAAAAGCTCACGATTACCGCTTTTTGACTGCAGCAAACGGAGAGTCCGCGGTGCTGGAGGCTTCCTCCCACAACCCGGAAATCATCCTGCTGGATCTGGGACTGCCGGATGTGGATGGTGTGGAAGTGATCCACAAAGTTCGTTCCTGGTCCAATGTCCCAATTATTGTCATCAGCGCCCGGAGCGAGGATACAGATAAAATCGAAGCCCTGGACGCTGGTGCCGATGATTACCTGACCAAACCCTTTTCTGTAGAAGAACTGCTTGCAAGGCTCCGGGTCATTCAGCGGCGGCTGACCGCATTGCAGGCCGGCTCGACCAATATAGATTCTGTCTTTACCAATGGCAAGTTAAAGGTAGATTATGCAGCAGGCTGTGCTTTTCTGGACGGGCAGGAGCTTCACTTGACTCCCAGTGAATACAAGCTGCTCTGTCTGTTATGCAAAAACGTAGGAAAAGTACTGACTCACACGTATATCACACAGCAGATCTGGGGAAGAAGCTGGGAAAATGATGTAGCTTCATTGCGTGTATTTATGGCCACTCTACGCAAAAAGTTGGAAAAAGAGCCGGGTTCTCCCCAATATATCCAAACACACATTGGCGTTGGATATCGCATGATGAAAGTGGATTCTTGAGAAGGCACATCGGTAAAAGCTTTTTTGCCTTTCGGGTGGTCCAGTTTCTCCCTCAGATCTCAACTTTTTTATAAATGAAACAGCGGCAGGATCGTCCAACCGGACGCCTGCCGCTGTTTCATTTGTCATTGATCTTCTTGACCTGCTCCACCGCTTCCTGCTGCACCAGCAGCCCCGCCGAGAAGCCAACCTTGAAGTGGCGCTCGTTCTCCTCGCACTGGGCGATGGAAGCCTGATCCTGGAGTTCTTCTACTAAATCGTAATCTTCTTTGCTCAATTTTTCGGTCAGCCGGTCCATAATCTTCTCGCAGGCTTTCAGTGCGTTCCGGTATTTTTCAGACTTCGGTACAACGGTTTCGCTGGGATAAAAGTTCCCGTTATAAATCGCTTCCAGAATCATCGTACTGCCCTCCTTTAACAATAGATCATCTCAGTCTGGATAATCTCCTCGGCCCGGCTGCGGATGGAGTTCATGGCCTGCATCCAGCGTACCGGATCGGCTGCTTTCAGTTCCTCAGTGATGCCCTCGGCCTGGGCCATCTGCTGGACAATCAGGCGGCACCGTTCGGCGGCCTGTTCATCCAGGTCAGCCAGAATGGTATACAGTTTCCCGGACAGAAGCAGCGCTTGATAAAGGAGAGGACGGTAATTTTTCAGGTATTCTTTATGTAATCGGCCCCAGCGGCCGATGGGGCGCCTATCTTCCGGCAGCCTCAGCGCCGGGAGATAATAATGGTCCGTCAGGACATAATCCAGATGGTTCCTGTTGTCATGGACTTTCGGTTCGAGCTTCATGCTGAAATCGCCTCCTGTTGTTCTTTCTTTTTGTGGTAGTCCTCCCTGCGCTTGGCAAGGTGGGCTTCGTATCGTTTGACGGCCTCCGGGTCTCCGGCTTCTGCGGCTGCTTTCATCTTCTGGTAGCTTCTCACAGAGGCCTCGCTCTGGTACTTTCTGTGTTCTGCCAGCTGCCGGGCGGCTTCGGGGTCTGTCTTGGCCCGTTCCACCAGGGCATCGTGTTCGGCCTTGCGTTTGGCTGTCCTGGTGCGTTCATATTCGGCCTTGCGCTCTGCAATCATGGCGGCATACGCTGGGTCTGCTGCCATCCGGGCTTCTTCCCGTTCCTTTTTCCGCTGCCGGGCTTCGGCCTCTCTAGCCTTTAAAGCGGTCCACTTTGCAGCGGCTTCCGGGTCGGTCTTGGCCTTTTCTTTGAGTTCTGCCCGTGTCAGCTTAGCCCGCTGGGCAGACCGCTCTGACCGCTTGCGTTCTTTTTCCAGAAGCCTTTCCTGTTTGAGCCGCTCCTTTTCATCCAGCTGCCGCAGATACTCCGGGTCGGCTGCTCTGGCTTGCTGTACTTGCTGGCGGTATCTGTGGTTGCGCTCCCGCTGTTTGCGGAGATGTTCCTCGTACTTGGCCACTGCTTCAGGGTCCCCGGCTTTCGCTGCCTCCCGCAGGGCTTTCAGCTTCTGCTGCTGGCGTTCGCTGGCTCGCTTGCCCTTTTCCTGTTTCTTGCGAAGCTGTTCTGCATCAATGGCAGCGATTCGATCTTCCTCCGAGACGGTTTCACAGGGCGGGTAGTAGCTGCCAATGAAGTTGAAGTAAATGTCAATGTTCTGCTTGCGGTAGATGGTGCGGCCCCCGGTGGCTTCATGTACCTCGACCCGGTCAATAAAAGAATAGAGCATGGCGTCCGTCAGCTCATGACAGTCTCGGTACTTTTTGACCAGGGCCAGAAACCGCTCGGTATCTGCCTTCTTGATTACCTCCTGCTGAATCTGGGTTTCCAGTTCCTGCATCCGGCGTTCCAGAAGGATTTGTTCTTCATCGTACTGCTGGATCATCCGCTGGGCCTGCCGCTCCGGCAGTAGGCCCTTTATGGAACTCTCGTACAGATTCTGAATCATGGCGTCCAGTTCATCTACCCGTTTTCTGGCTTCTTCCAGCTCGTGCTGGCCGGTATCCTCACTCTTGGTCTTGCTCTCGTCCCAGATGCTCTTGAGATCGGCTACAAACTCCGCCTCGTTTTCCAGAGCATACCGGCTGACAGCCTGAATTGCTTTCAGGATCACCGTTTCCAGAACCGAAGCTCGGACAAAATGGGAGGCACATTGGTTGGTGGTGCTGCGGTAGTTCCCACACTGGAAGGCGGAGGAGGAATCGTAGTGCTTTCCATCCCGGCCTCCGTCTGAACCACAGAAACCCATTCTTGCCCCACAATCTGCGCAGTAGATCAAGCCAGACAGACGGTGGGTGTAGGTCCCGTTGGCTGCTTTGGGCCGTTTCCGTACCCGCAGTTTGTGGGCAATGTCCCAGGTATCCTGATCCACAATGGCCTCATGGGTATTGGGAAAGATCATCAGCTCGTCGGCGGTAGCGGCCCGGCGCTGCTTGGTCTTGAAGTTCTCGCAGATGGACTTGCCCAGCACTGTATGCCCCAGGTATTCCTGCCGGTCCAGGATGTAGCCCACGGTGGTGGCTGTCCAATGGTAGGGGTCTGCCATTTCGCCGTGTCTGCAATTCTCAGGGAAGTATTTGGCGGCATAAGCAGATGGAATCAGAACCTTCTCCGCTGACAGCTGCGCGGCAATGGTTGTCGTTCCCAATCCCTGGCAGGCCAGGCGATAAATCTTTCGGACAACCTCGGCGGCCGGTTCATCCACAAGAAGCAGCTGCTTGTCCTCTTTAGTCCTCTTGTAACCGTAAGGGATAGAGCCGCTGCACCGCATTCCTTTCTTCATCCGGGCCTTGAACACTGCCTTGATCTTGTTGCTGGTGTCCTTGGCGTACCACTCGTTCATGATGTTAAGGAACGGGGTGTAGTCATTGTCAGAGGGCTTCGCACTGTCCACGCTGTTGTTGATGGCGATGAAGCGGACACCCTTCTTGGGGAAAACGACCTCGGTATAGTAGCCCACCTGCAGGTAGTTCCGTCCGAACCGGCTCAGGTCTTTGACAATCAGGGTTGCCACATGGCCCGCCTCAATCTCGCTCAAAAGGGCGTTGAAGCCGGGGCGGTTGAAGTTGGTGCCGGTATAGCCATCGTCCCAAAAGTGGCGGATATTCCGCAGTCCATGCTGCCGGGCGTACTCCTCCAGGTACATCTTCTGGTTCTGGATGCTGTTGGATTCACCCACCTGCTCGTCATCCCGGGATAGTCTTTCATATAGAGCGGTAATCTTGATATCTTCGCTTCTGGCCACGGTTTTCACCTCCTTTCCTTGTTGGCTTTTCTTTGTGTGACGTTCCTTTTCTCTATCCCACCCAAGTATAGCCCTTTGGGTCGGTAAGAACATAGGAACTATGCATTTGCAGGAGATTGGGCTTGATCCAAAATCTCGTTTTGCCGCTGCCGGAACCGCCTACGATCAGGACGTTTTTATTCCGGGCTGTCTTGGGGGCTTTGGGGCGGCTGGACATGGTAAGACGTTCGGTCTGGGTCAGGATGATGTTGTCCTCAAACTTGGGGGCCACATACGGCTCGATGTCTTTGGCGTTGCCCCAACGGGCCGAGCCGTACTCGCTGCCGTGGCGGTACTTCTTGGCGTTTTTGCCTTTGAGATACACCGCCAGCCGCAGCCCCGCGCCGCAGCACAGGCCAACAATCAAATCCAGCGGGTGGAAGCTGGGCACGATACGGCCCAACGCATCCGGCAGAACGGTCATCAGAGACTGCATCTTTTCAGAAAAGTCAGTCCCGACGGCCAGCCGCCAGGCCAGGCCCAGATTGGTAGCATAAAGGCCCATCAGGACATAGGGCAGGTTCAGGAGCACAAGGCGTTTGGTGTTTCGGTTCATCGGCCGGCACGCTCCTGTTTCTTTTCCCGCATCTTGCCAGGCACCAGCTCAGCAGCCAGGGCCTTGAACTGTTGCAGGCGCTCCAGAACACTGGGGCGTTTTTCTTTCTGGACCAGCTTGGCGGAGTAATCCTTGAAGGCGGCAGTCAGGGTATCGGCATCCCGCGCCTTGAAGAAAACCAGATACCGCGGCGGATCGTCATGGTTTTTGGTAATGGCGTAGTCCACACCGTACTTGTCCAAAATCCGCTTGAAATCCCGGATGCCGGTTTTCTCGATTTCAATGTTGGTGGCCCCCTGGTCCTGCCGCAGCAGCTGCTTGACGCTTTGCTTGCCCACCGGTTTGCCGTGCACCTTGCCCGCCCGCCATTGCAAGAACTTACGGGCTGCCGCCAGGATCGTCCGGCCCGTCAGCTTGGTGGTGCTGATGGCGAAGTTGATCGTTCTGTTCTCCACATCTTCCTGCATGGGTTTCACCGTCCTTTCCAGCCTGCATCAGAGCTGCGATGAAAAAGCCGAACCAGGCGCCCGCCGCAAAAAATACTGCGCTCGTCCACATGGTCAGTCCAGCCGGATGGCGATAAAGCTCTCACCACCCTGCATCAGGATGACGCTGTGCTCCTCCAGGAACTCGGCCAGCTGATACAAGTCCGTCACCTGAAGGGAGACGGTGTAGCCGTCCCGGTCGATGCGGAAAAAGACCATGGGGCCGACGAGATAGGATTCCTCTCCAATGTCCATGACCTGTTCCGGGCAGTAGCTCATCAGGATGGGCAGGCCGGGAATGCCGTACAGCAAATCGGCCTCGTCGAAACAAGGGAGGTAGTCAGAAGCGTCCTCCAGTCGGATGACCGAGAGAGGCATCTCGGGGCCAGCCGTTGCCAGATAGAGGGGGCGCTCCGACACGGGCGTGCTGCTGTCTGCCAGCAGGCTGTTCAGGATGGTCTCGATGGCGCAGACCTTCTCATAGGTCTGCTGTGCGAGGGTGGGTTTCGTTTTGTTCATAGGCGATTCCTCCAAATTTGTTCTTTGTGTTTTGTGACTTATGCCAGCAGGTCAGCGTTCCTGGCTGCGCTGGCGCTTTTTCTGCCACTGCTCCAGCAGTTTGATGATGGTGTCCTGCATTTGCTTGGGCGTGTAGGATTTGGGGAAGTATTTCTGCAACACCTCGTTTTTGATGGTCACACGGTCCATTTCGGCCTTCTTTTCCTCGCCCATGATGTCGAAGATGGCGTCGTAGGTGCATTTGCCCTCCTGGCTCAGCTTCTTGATCCGCTGGGCCTGGGAAAGGGAGGGCGCGTTTTGGGTATCCTGCATGGCCTCCAAAAAATCCCGCTGTTCAGTAGCCGTCAAATAGGACAGCTCCACAGCGGGATTGAAGGAGATTTTCTTTTGGTCCACCAGGTCCAGCAGTTCCGGGATGAGGTTGGTGAGGCGGATGAAGCGTTGGACGTTGCGAGCACTATCACCCGCTTCAGCCGCAATCAGGTCACGAGACTTGTGGCCAACTTGGCCACAAGTTAAATCGCCTCTAACTCCCTGATGATTCATTGCTTCCAGCTTCATTTTGTAGGCGAAAGCCCTCTCGCTGGGCAGAATGTGTTCCCGCTGCAAATTGCTGTCCACCATCCTGATTACAGCTTCCTCGTCACTCATGTTGCGCACAATCACCGGCAGAGTGGTCAGCCCTGCCAGTTCTGCCGCGTGCTGGCGGCGGTGCCCCGATATGATCTCGTAACCTCCTTCCGGTCGGGGCCGGGCAATGAGTGGGGCCAGCACGCCAAACTGTGCTACACTCTCCACCGTCCGCTGCATGGCCTCATCGTCCAACACCTTGAACGGATGGTTTTTGAAGGGATGCAGGTCCGTAATGGGGATTTGCTGGATCTGCTCGCGGTTGGGTTCCGTTGAGATAACTTCGCTTTTTTGCTCTGAAATGATTCATCACCTCCAACAGAAAAG
>NZ_NFHX01000033.1:0-25335 GCF_002161515.1 Faecalibacterium sp. An58 | reverse complement strand
TCAGAGGGTTTCCAGCCCACATCCAGATGATGAACGGCAACAAGACGGTCCTGCACGTTGGTGCCCGCCCCCATTTTTGCCGTACTGCCAAGCAAAATGCGCACCTGTCCGGTGCGCACCTTGGAGAACAATTCCTTCTTCTTGGCCTCGGTGTCGGCGGTGTGAATGAAGGCCACCTCACTTTCCGGCACGCCCGCTGCCAGCAATTTTTTCTTCACATCATCGTAGACGTTGAACTGCCCGTCGCCCTTGGGCGTGGACAAATCGCAGAACAAAAGCTGGGTCAGTCTGTCCTCTTTGCCTTCCTCCCAGATGCGCAGCACGTTGGATACACAGGCGTTCAGCTTGCTGTTCGGATCGTCGGGCAGTAACGGATTCATGAGGCGCTGGTCGAGGCCGATCTTCCGCCCATCATTTGTGACGCACAACATATTGTCCTCGGAAGCATCCACCATCCCGGCGTTGATTTTGGCTGCCCGCTCGGAAAGAGACTGCACCATCTCCTTCTGGATTTCCGACGGCTTGACCAGCACTGTTTCAAATTTGGCTTCCGGCACCGGCAGATGGAGCTGGTCACTGGTCTTGATGTCCGCCACCTCCTTGAACATGGTCATCAGCTCGGGGAGGTTGAAGAATTTTGCAAAGCGGGTCCGTGCCCGGTAGCCGGTTCCCTCGGGAAGCAAGTTGTCAAGAGGTTTTCCGCATTTTCTCTAAATACTCCAAATTGGAGTGTCTGGCTTCGTTTAGAATGTCCCGCGCACAGGCTTCACGAAGTGCAGATTCAAACGTTTTTTCGTCATTTTTAGTTCCCATGACACGCACGATGAACCGGGTCTTTCCAATTTTCATAGAAAAAGAGCCGCCAGTGATGGCGGCCTGATTGTCCAGTGCATTGACGGCGTTAGCGCCGTCGAGTTCGATGCTGTTCATTCTATTCCTCCTTCTCTTGGGGGTACGTTGTCAAGATATTCAGAGGGAATATCTTCCGAATTTCCGCCTCAAAAAGCGGTGTCACAGTCGGCTTTGATTCTTCCATGCCTGCATTCATCCTTAAAAAAAGTCCAAACAGAAAGCACCTGACTCGCTTCTGAATCAGGTGCTTTCTGCCAGTGTTCTCAGGTTCTTGTATAAAATGTGGCGCGGCCGCTGCCATGTTTGACAAGGAAACCCTCGTCAACCAGTTTCTTGATGGAGCTTTCCACCGAGGTCTTACTTAAAGTGGGGCACATTTCCATCATGTCCGCTTTGGTGAACTTTCCAAGTTTGCGCTCTGTTGCCTGCCGCACAACTTCCAGTGCTGGGCGTTTGTCCTCCACCAGCTCCATCCGCTCGTCAAATTCTCTATAAGCGGCCAGGATCACCGCCAGCAAATACTTGATGAAGGGCGTGGGGTCATCGGTGCCTTCATGCCAGCCCCCCTGGCAGGCCTCCAAGGCATCATAGTAAAGATTCTTATTGCGGGCGATCTTGCTTTCCAGCGAAATATATCTTCCCACAAAGTACCCGCTGCGATAAAGCAGCAAGGTGGTCAGCAAGCGGCTCATCCGCCCATTTCCGTCATTGAACGGATGGATGCACAGGAAATCATGGATGAACACCGGAATCAGAATCAGTGGGTCAATCTCCTGCGTGTCCATCACACGGTTATAGCTGTCACAGATTTGGCCGATTGCATCCGGTGTCTCATAGGGCGGCAGCGGCGTAAACAGCACAAAGGTATTCCCATTTCCATCCGTTGCGCTGATATAGTTCTGGGTATTCTTGAACTTTCCTCCGATGCTTTTTTCCGAGTATTGGTACAAATCCCGGTGCAGCTGTAAAATATAGTTGGAACGCAAAGGAATATATTCATAGTTCTCATGGATGGTATTCAGCACATCCCGATATCCCATGATCTCCTTTTCATCCCGGTTCCGCGGTGTGGTTTTGTCGGCACACAACTGTTTCAGCCGGGTATTCGTGGTGCGGATGCCCTCGATCTCATTGGAAGCCTCTGTGCTTTGGACCTTGGCGATTTCCACCAGTTTGTCCAGCTCCGCTGCCCTCTGACGCAAAAGCGCCTGTTGTCGTCCCTTATATTCGTGAATCTGTGCCACATACCCCAGAATCTCACTGTCCCAGGATCGGTCTTTCAGCTTTGAATAATCAAATGAACGCATGGGATTTCACCGCCTCTCCTTTTTATATCACAAATTATACCGTGATTTGTGATATAATTCAAGAGTCGTGTCATTTTCCGCCCAAACCAGTGCAATAATTATGACAATATCGAAAACCGATTGAGTGAACACTGTTTTTTCCAGACAGAAAAAGGCACCCGACCGGATGCCTTACAGTTCCATCTTTTGTTCTTTCTGGGATGCCTTGTCCTGTTTCTGGGTGTGCTTGCGGGTCTGACGAAGTTGTTCCACCACCGACTGCTTACCTTCGGCATTGTCCAGACTCTCCACCTGTTCCGCTCCCAAAACCTGACTGACCCAATAGCGGACCTCGTTCAGCGGTTTCAGCTCCGCCTGCACCTGTTCCAACTGCCGGGCAAAGGCTGCGTGATCTGCTTGCAGCTTGCTGTACTCAGCTTCCAGGGCATCCAGATTCACGTTCAAGTCAACGTGCTGCGCTTTCAAGTAGCGATAGGCTTTGTTGTAGGCTTTCAGTTCTTCCTGGTGGCTCTCAGCAAAGGCTGCCTGCCGCTTCTTCCAGCCGATCTTCAGGTACTTGTCATGGACGGGTTTCTGCTCTTGGCAAACCGCAACTACGCTTTGAATACCGGCAATATCCTTCATCCGCTTCTCGGCCTTTCTCATACCGGTACGGGCCTGGCTGGCTTTTTGCTTCACACCGGACAGGACGGCGTTCAGCTGCTCCAGGGTCATGATCTTATGGTGCTGGAGATAAGCAATCGCCCTGGATACATCCTTCAAATCTTTCAGGTCGCCCTTCTGCTGACCGGACCAAGACCAATCGCTCCGTTCCGCTTTCCGCTGGTTCAAATAATTATTGAGGAGGACACCAAGGTCTGAGGCGGCTGCTTTTTCTTTCACCAGTTCTTTCTCTGCCTGGATCAGTTCCTCAATCCAATCCAGCAGGCCGCGAATGGTTTTACGAATGGCAGACAACATCTGGTTGGCTGCTTTGATATCCCGGTTGAGTTTTCCGATGTTGGTCTGGATGCCGCGCCGCTCCATCTGAACCACCGCAGGCCCCATGTGAACAGTGGGGATCACATCCAGTCCCTGCCGCTCATACGAGCGCAGGTCAAGCCGCTCTGGCCGCTCCGCTGCTTCCAAGTAATGGTTGACGGTATCAGCCCAGCCCTGCCGCCAAACCTCTGCATACTTCTGGTCGTTCCAGTCAACGGCATCCTCCTTGTGGCTTTTCCAGTTACCGGAAGGCAAGCGGATGCGTTCACCGTTCTCATCCAGGTCGTACACTTTCCGGCTCTTGGGGAGCCACTTGCCTTGTTTGTCCATGGCACGAAGGGTCAGCATCACATGACAGTGAACATTGTGCCCGGGCGGGACCGGGTCATGGATGGCAAAGTCAGCAACCATTCCCTTGGAAACAAAATGTTTCTCGCAGTAGTCTCGGACCATTTGCGGGTACTGCTCCGGCGGGACTTCTTTGGGCAGGGCCAGCACAAAGCGCCGGGCCAGCTGGGCATTCCATTGCTTTTCGGCGGCCTCCACCGAGTTCCAGAGGGTTTCCCGGTTGGCGTACTCCGGCGGAGCGTGGGACGGCAGCATGATTTCGGTGTACAGGATGCCGCGCTTGCCAGAGTAGTTTTTGGTTTTCTGGTCATACTCAGAAAACAGCTTCTCGCCGCTCTGGTAGGCGGCACCTGCGACGGCAGACTGTCCTTTGCTGCGCTGGGTGATGGTGATTTGGAAATGCGGACACGGAATAGGTATCACCTCCAAAACAAAGACCGTCCGTCAGGATTGCTCTTGACGAACGGTTTGGAATCGTATTCGGTTGTGCTCTCTGTCCAGGGATGGAGCGAAGTGCGCTTCGGCCCTGGGCGAGAGCTGCAAAAGGATAGCTGCGAAGCAGCGCAAGGAAAATGCAGTTTTCCTTGGGATGAAATCAGGGTGGTGAACGGAACGCCAGCCCGGTTTCATCAAGCCGTCTGCAAGACCGCAATTGCACCGGAACGGTGTATAATTGCGCCCTTCATCCTGAAGGGTCTGGAACGTTCCGGGCTTCTTGCACATCGTGAATCATCTTTGCCAGGGCCAGTACAACCTCCTGTTGACGAAATGAAAGTTTCAGCAGCTCCATCACCTGGTCGTCGGTCAGTTCCCCCGGACAAATCAGAAAACTTTCCAGCATTCCGCCGCGGGTGCAGAGGCGATGGGTGCGGGCCTTGCGGGTCAGCTCCGGTATCCGGCGCTCCAGCATTTTTCCTGGTGCTGGTAGTAGCGGAGCTTTTGTTCGGCCTTTTCCTTTTGGTCTTTCATGTGGTCCAGCTTTTCACTCATAAATCTCCATCTCCTTTATAAATGATAAAATTGGCAGAATGTTCCACACAATTTTCTATCAAAACGATTTTCATTATGCTGCATTCATTCTGCCGGGCTTATGAAAAGGCAGGCATTTTTCTTGCTTTCATCATCCTGCAAACAGATGATTAAGCACTACTGGGTATTAATATCAAAAAAGTCTTTATTTGAGTCCAGAATTCATTGAAGATCAAAGGATCATTCGGATTGCAATTACTGTATGAATATGCTATGATTACGTTGAAAGCCATTTGCGTTTCAACTGATCAAACAGGGAGCGTGTGAACAGCCATGAAGCGTTTGCAGGATATTGCAGATCAAGTTGGTGTAAGCCGGACAACAGTGTCCAATGTGCTGCACGGCAACACCAAAAAAGTTTCCAAGGAAATGATCCGGAAAATTTCGGAAATTCTGAACCAGGAGGGCTATGTCCCGGATACATCTTCCCGTGAGCTGACCCGCAAAGGGTCCTGCATCATTGGACTGGTGCTGGGCTACAGCTGTGTCCACGGCATCCCTGCTCTGCGCGATACCTTTGTGGCAGAACTTCTGTCTGGTGTAGAAGAGACAGCCCATCGAAACGGATATTACGTCATGCTGATCGATGGCCAGGACAAAAATACGGACCAGGTGGCAGAGATTGCCTCCCGATGGAATGTGGATGGTCTTGTCGTCCTGGGACTTGACGAAAAGAAATACAAGGAGCTGCGCAGGCAGCTCAACAAATATATGGTCTTGATTGACACCTATCCCGAGGCAGAGTATCACTACGTCAATGTGGGGATCGATGATTTCGGCGGCGGCGCCATGGTTGCAAAGTATCTGCTGGACAACGGGTACACCCAGGCCATCTTTGCCGCCGAGTGTGATGTCGGCGGAGACCATTACCGCTGGAAAGGATTTCAGCATCAGATGCACTCTGCCGGGATTGACTGCGGAGAAGAACGCCATATTCTTCTTCCCGAGGATATTTCTCTGCGCCGTGTCATGTACGGCCACTATTTGGATCGCTTTGTCCAGGCCGGGGCTGTAGCCCTAGCCTCTGACTATGATGCGGCAGAAGTGATGAATTATCTGCAGGACCACGGCATACAGGTGCCGGAGCAGGTCTCGGTCACCGGGTTTGACGACTGCATCTATGCAGAACTCCTGCGTCCCCCTCTGACGACAGTGCGTCAGAACGTCCCGGCCAAAGCAGAGGCCGCCGTGGAACTGCTGGTGCGTCTGATTCGGCAGGAACCGGTGGAGTGTAAAAATTACGTTCAGCCTGTTGAACTGATCCGCCGCAACTCAGTGCGCGAATCAACCCCCAACGCCGCGCCCCAGTCAAAAGATCTGCACAAAACATACAAATAATTCTTGTGGTATTTATCAGTTTCGTAGGAAACGTTGCGCAAAACCCTTTTCAAATCCTCTTCGGTTTCGTATAATGAGCTCGTCAAAAAGACACGCTGCGCAGCCTGTCAGAACGAGACATATACAAACTGGAAGGGGATTTGTTTTTTGGGTCCCGGATGGGGCAGACAAAAAACAAATTCCTGAAAATCTGACTGAACGTCGTGGAGGATTCTATCATGAGAAAGATTTCGCGCAGATCGTTTTTGAAGGCTGCCACCGCTGCCTGGGCATGGCAACCTTTGACGGCCGGCTGATGGGCATTCCCGGCACCAACCCCGACAACAGCGTCCCTGTCCTGTGCTGGATGCGCAAGGACTGGCTGGACAAGCTGGGCCTCAACCCCGACCCAGACGGCGACCTGTGCGTCACACTGGACGACATCGCCGCTGTAGCCAAGGCCTTTGTGGATGCCAATGCAGGCGGCGGCAACAGCACCGTGGGCATGGCTTTTTCCGGCAATGATATCGGCGATGCCATGTGCATTGCCAACGCTATGGGCGGCTACATCGACCGCTGGATCGAAAACCCCGACGGCACCATGAGCTGGTCCACCCTGGAGCCTGAAGTCAAAGCCGCCTGGGCCAAGATGAACGAGTGGTACGAAGAGGGCATTCTGGATCCCCAGTTCGGCACCCGCACCACCGATGACATCAACGCCATGATGATCAACAACGAGCTGGGCATCGTCTTTGGCGCATGGCACATCCCCGACTGGCGTCTGAGCAACGTCAAGGCCCTGGTGCCGGAGGCCGAGTACATCGCCTATACGGTGGCCGATGACAGCGGCATCGTGCACACCTATCACGAAAACGCCGCCGACCGGTTCCTGGTGGTCAGCAAGGACTGCAAGTATCCCCAGGTGGCACTGGAAATGCTGAACATCCTCTATGACGATCTGGCCCACGCCACCGCGGAAACCGCGCCGGAGGTCATCGCCTACATCAACGCCGGCGGACACAACGAGGGCCGTCCCTATTACATGGAAGTCCTGCCCTCCAACAACCCCTCCATTTACTACACCGAGCACATGGCCGTCATCAACGGCGAAATGACCCCTGAGGAAACCACCATTGCCGAGAACAGAGGCTCTTCCCAGGCCATTCTGGACTACCTGAAGGATCCCCAGAACGTCACCGAGGAAACCCTGGGCGGCTGGCACTTCTATGAGTCCCGCATCATCGGCCTGGGCGCATCCATCGATGCGCTGGAAAAGAACGGCAACGCCGAATGGATCACCCCCAAGTATCCCCCCACCACCCCCACCAGCGAGCAGAAAAAGGCAACCCTGGACAAGACCGAGCTGGAGGCCTATGTGGCAATCGTGACCGGCGCACAGCCCATCGATTATTTTGATACCTTTGCCAGCGAGTGGAAGCGTCTGGGCGGCGACGCAATCGCCCAGGAAGTCCAGGAATACTTTGCACAGTAACAAAGGGGGTGGAACCGGATGAAAAATCAGGTCAAAAAGATCCATGCAAACCAGGCCTATCAACTGTATTACCACGGCATGATGCTCCCTGGTTTCATCTTCCTGATTCTGTTCAACTTTGTTCCGATGTTCGGCGTCATCATGGCCTTTCAGGACTACAAACCCGCCAAAGGTTTTTTCGGTTCTGACTTTGTGGGCCTCAAACATTTCAAATACCTGTTCGAAATGCCGGACAGCTTTGAGCTGTTCCGCAACACCCTGATCATTGCCCTGGGCAAAATCGTCTTTACCACCATCATGTCCATCGCCTTTGCGATTCTGCTCAACGAGGTCAAGAACCGGACCCTGAAAAAGTCGGTTCAGACGGTGGTTTACCTGCCCCACTTCCTGTCCTGGGTTGTGCTGGCTCTGGTCATCAAGAATCTGTTCAGCCTGGACGGCTCCATCAACGCAATGCTGGGCACCTCGCTGAACTGGCTGGGCAGCAACTCCCTGTTCCAGCCCCTGCTGATCCTGACCGACACCTGGAAAGAGTTCGGCTATGGCTCCATCGTCTATCTGGCAGCCATCACTTCCATCGACTCCACCCTTTACGAGGCTGCTTCCATCGATGGCGCCACCTGGTGGAAAAAGGTCTGGCATGTCACCCTGCCCGGCATCCGCACCACCATCGTCCTGATGGCCGTCATGAACCTGGGCAACATCCTGAACGCCGGTTTCGACCAGGTCTATAACCTGTACAGCGCATCGGTCTATGCCACCGGTGATATTCTGGACACCTATGTGTACCGCGTCGGCCTGCAGGGCCTGCAGTACAGCTTCGGCACCGCCGTGGGCCTTTTGAAGTCCGTGATCGCCTTTGTTCTGATGATCGGCGCCAACAAGCTGGCTCAGAAGTACACCGACAGCAAAATTTTCTAAGGAGGTCCGTCCGGCAATGAAAGCTGATAAACTCCGCACTGCCATCATCTACATCATTATTATCCTGCTGGGCCTGATCTGTCTGCTGCCGCTGCTGAACATTATTGCCATCTCCTTCTCCTCCTCTGCAGCAGTGGAAGGCAACATGGTAGGGCTGATCCCGGTGGGATTCAGCACCGCAGCCTATGAGAAGATCCTGGAGGACTCCCAGTTCTGGCACTCCTTCCTGATCTCGGTGGAGCGGGTTGTGCTGGCCCTGATCATCAACTTTGTGCTGATCGTACTGATGGCTTATCCCCTCTCCAAAACCAACGCACAGTTCCGGGGCCGCAACATCTATGCAAACCTGATGATTTTTGCCATGCTTTTCAACGGCGGCATGATCCCCACCTTCCTGGTTGTCAAATCCTACGGCCTGCTCAATACCGTCTGGGCCCTGGTTTTGCCGGGAGCCGTGCCCATCTTCAATGTCATCCTGGTGATGAACTTCTTTGCTGCCGTTCCCAAAGAGCTTGAGGAAGCCGCCTTCATTGACGGCGCCAACCCGCTCCAGGTTCTGACCAAGATCTTCATCCCCATTTCCAAGCCGGTTCTGGCCACCGTATCCCTGTTCAGCATTGTGGGCAGCTGGAACGACTTCTACAGCGGCCTGATCTACATGTCCAAAGCCACCTATTACCCCCTGATGACCTATATCCAGAGCCTGCAGATCAACGTGGAAGATCTGATCAAGCAGGGCAATCTGTCTGCCGTGGTGGATTCTGCCGCCCTGGGCAACACCAACCTCAATGCAGCCAAGATCGTTGTTGCAGTTATCCCGCTGCTGCTGATCTATCCCCTGCTGCAGCGGTACTTCGTTTCCGGCATTGTGGTGGGCTCGGTCAAGGGCTGATTTGCATCCTTTCAGAGCGCTCCAAAGACGGGGCGCTCTGTCTGACAAAACAACCACTCAGTCACTTTTATTTGGGAGAACGGTATGATTCAAAAGTATCTCTATGGTGTCCCCTTTGACACCGAATCGGTGGTCGCACCAATCCCTGCAAGCCAGGGCGAACCCCCTGTGGGAACGGTCAAAACCAGCGAGACCGGCTTCTGCTTTGCCTGCCCCCTGGCGGAGGGCGACCGGGTCTACGGCCTGGGCGAAGCCAACCGCGGCATCAACAAGCGGGGCTTTGTCTACGTCAGCGACAATGTGGACGACGGCCTCCACACCGAAAACAAGCAGCGAATGTACGCCGCCCACAACTTCATCGTGATCTCGGGCCAGCAGAATCTGGGGCTGTTCTTCGACTATCCCGCCCGGATTCGGTTTGACATCGGCTTCACCCGCAGGGATTGGCTGGAAGTCACCTGTGAGCGGGCCGACCTGGCCCTTTACGTCATCACCGGCGACAGCGCCTGCGATGTGGTCCGGCAGTTCCGGGCCATCATCGGCCGCAGCTACATCCCGCCCAAGTTTGCCTTTGGCTTCGGCCAGAGCCGCTACGGTTACAAGACCCGGGCCGACTTTGAGGAAGTGGTCACCAAACACCGCCAGGCCCATATTCCCCTGGACATGGTGTACATGGACATCGACTACATGGACCACTTCAAGGATTTCACGGTGAACCCCGAGGAATTCCCCGACTTCCCCGGCTTTGTGGCCGAGATGAAAGAGCAGGGGGTCCGGCTGGTGCCCATCATCGACGCCGGCGTCAAAGAGGAAGCAGGCTATTCGGTCTGCGACGAGGGCAAGGAAAAGGGCTACTTCTGCAAGCGGGCCGACGGCACCGACTTTGAGGCGGTGGTGTGGCCGGGTTGGAGCCACTTCCCCGACGTACTGAACCCCGAGGCCCGGGCCTGGTTCGGCAGCCAGTACAAGGCCCTCACCGACTGCGGCATCGAGGGCTTCTGGAACGACATGAACGAGCCCGCCATCTTCTATTCCCGGGAGGGGTTGCAGGAGCGTCTGGCCGACGCCCCGGTGATGGACCAGGAGGGCCTGGTGGACAACGGCCGCCAGACCCTGGGCTGGCTGCACCTGAGCAACCACCCCGAGGATTACAAGCGCTTTTACCATAAGGTGAATGGCAAAATGGTCCGCCACGACCAGGTCCACAACCTGTTCGGCTACAACATGACCCGGGCCGCCTCGGAGGGGCTGGCCAAGATTGCCCCGGGCAAGCGGTTTTTGCTGTTTTCCCGGTCCTCCTGCATCGGGATGCACCGGTACGGCGGCATCTGGACCGGGGACAACCACTCCTGGTGGAGCCATCTGCTGCTGAACCTCAAGATGCTGCCCTCCCTCAATATGTGCGGTTTCCTGTATGTGGGGGCGGATCTGGGGGGCTTCAACGCCGACACCAGCCGGGATCTGCTGCTGCGGTGGCTGGCCCTGGGGGTGTTTACCCCGCTGATGCGGAACCACTCGGGCAGCGACACCCGCCGGCAGGAGTTCTACCAGTTTGAAGGCCCCGAGGATTTCCGCAGCGTCATCGAGACCCGCTACCGGCTGATCCCCTACCTCTACAGCGAATACATGAAGGCGGCCCTGAACGGCGATATGCTGTTCAAGCCCTTGGCCTTCGTCTACCCCGAAGACGAGATCGCCCTTCAGACCGAGGACCAGCTGATGCTGGGCAATGAGGTGATGATTGCCCCGGTCTACACCCAGAACGCCACCGGACGGATGGTGTATCTGCCCGAGGAGATGCTGTTTGTCAAGTTCGGCCCCGAGGGCCGCATCACACAGGAAGTCCTCCCCGCCGGCACCCACTTTGTGAAGGTGGCCCTCAACGAGGTGCCCCTCTTCATCCGCAAGGGCGCCTGCATCCCGGTGGCGGACGCCGCCCAGACGGTGGCCGAAATCGACCCCGCCACCATTCAGATGATCGGCTGGCCCGGGGCCAGCTATGACCGCTACGACGACGACGGGGTCACCATCCCCGCAGAATAAAAGGAGGGTTTTGCCATGGACCGCAAATGGTGGAAAGAAAGCGTTGTGTATCAGATTTACCCCAGCAGCTTCCAGGACTCGGACGGGGACGGCATCGGGGATCTCAACGGCATCCGCGCCCGGCTGGACTATCTGAAGGACCTGGGGGTCAATGTGCTGTGGCTGTGCCCCATCATGGATTCCCCCATGGACGACAACGGCTACGACATCTCCAACTACCGGGCCATCAACCCCCGGTTCGGCACCATGGAGGACTTTGACGCCCTGCTGGCCGAGGCCCATCAGCGGGGCATCCGGATCGTGATGGACCTGGTGGTCAACCACACCTCGGACGAGCATCCCTGGTTCATCGAGAGCCGCAAGTCGGTGGATAACCCCTACCGAGACTACTATATCTGGAAGCCTGGCAAAGACGGCCACGAGCCCAACAACTGGGGCGCTTGCTTCGGCGGCTCGGCCTGGAAATACGACCCCCAGACCGATATGTATTACCTGCACCTGTTCTCCCCCAAGCAGCCCGATCTGAACTGGGAGAACCCCAAAGTCCGGGACGAAGTGTTCAACATGATGACCTGGTGGTTTGACAAGGGCATCGACGGGTTCCGGATGGACGTCATCAGTCAGATTTCCAAGGACCAGCGCTTTCCGGATGGCGAGAAACACGGACTGTATGGCAATGGCGGTCCCTACTATGTCAATGGGCCCCGCATCCATGAATTTTTGCAGGAGATGAACCGGCGGGTTCTCTCGAAATACGACATCATGACGGTGGGCGAGACCCCCGGCGCCACGGTGGAAAACGCCCCCCAGTATGCGGGGCTGGACGGCAAGGAGCTGAACATGGTCTTCCAGTTTGAGCACGTCGGCATTGGGGACGGGCCCCTGGGCAAGTGGACCACCAAGCGCTACGACTTTATGCAGCTCAAGAAAATTCTCAGTCACTGGCAGACTGGCCTGGACGGCAAAGCCTGGAACAGCCTGTTCTGGGGCAATCACGATCAGCCCCGGGCTGCATCCCGCTGGGGCGATGACTCGCCCCTCTCCGCCAAGATGCTGGCCACCTGCCTGCTGAGCCTGCAGGGTACTCCCTACATCTATGAGGGCGATGAACTGGGGATGACCAACGCCTATTTCAAAGATCTCAGCCAGTACCGGGATATCGAAAGTCTCAACGCCTTCAAGGAGCTGACCGGCGCAGGCTTGATTTCTGCAGACGAAATGATGGCGTGCCTGGCCCTGCGCAGCCGGGACAACGCCCGCACCCCGGTGCAGTGGGACGACTCTCCCAACGCCGGCTTCACCGCCGGTACCCCCTGGATCCAGGTGAACCCCAACTACACCGCCATCAACGCCGCCGCCGAGGCCAAAGACCCGGACTCGGTGCTCAACTACTACAAGAAGATGATCGCCCTGCGCAAAGCCCATCTGGGGCTGGTGTACGGCTCCTTCCAGCTGCTAGCGGAGGCGGATCCCCAGATTTTCGCCTACCGGCGCACCCTGGCCGAGACCGGCGAGGACTACCTGATTGCCTGCAATTTCTCGGATCAGGAAGCGGCCTTTGCCATTCCCGCCGACTTTGCCGGGGCCCGGTGCCTGATCGACAATTACCCCGGCAGCGCCCCCGACGGCGCCGTGACCATGCGCCCCTTCGAGGCCTTTGTGCTCCAGAAGTAAACCAGGTGATACCCTATGAATGACTTTTTCGACCTGGATGCCCCTCTGTTCCGTTTTTTAACCCGGGTTGCGGATATGGTGATTCTCAGCCTGCTGTAGCTAATAGGAAGCCTGCCGCTGTTTACCTTGGGCATTTCCAGCACAGCCCTCTATTATGCAGTGAACAAGTCCCTAATTGAGGACCGGGGAACGGTCAGCGAGGAATTTTTCCGGGCCTACCGCCGGAGCTTCCGACAGGCAACTTTGAGCTTTCTTGCTCTGGCAGTGCCGGAGAGCATCCTGCTGGCTGACTGCTTTATGACCCATTACCTCAAGGGGCAACAGGCAGCGACGGGTAATCTCTGGATCATTTTTACAGTGCTGAGTACCTGTGGGCTGGCCTGGATGATCTACAACGCAGCCTATGTGGCAAGATTCGACGACCCGGTCAAAAAGACGGTGTTGCAGTCCGGTGCCATGGCATTGCTCCATTTTGACAAAAGTCTGCTGCTTTTGGTGGTGCTGGCTGCGTTCGGCCTACTGACAGCATTCTGCCCGCCGCTGATCCTTCTGGCACCTGCCGGATATGCGCTGTTTGCCCGGTGGGTCCTTGAGAAAAAGGTGTTCTATCAATATCTTCCCGATATAGACGATGGCATAGACAAGGAGAACGAAGACTGTTCCCATCAGGATTGACCTTTCCTCCAATTTGACCATTCTTTTCTACCAAAGGCAGGGGGCCTGACAGATGATCTGTCAGGCCCCCTGCCAATTATTGATGGGGCCAAAAGTTGTATATCGGGCAGCTCACCCTGTGGTGCCCATTTTCTTCATTTGCTCCATCGCTTCCTGCTGCACCAGCAGTCCCGCTGAGAATCCGTACTTGAAGTGCTACTCGCTCTCCTCGCCCTGGGCGATAGAGGACTGGGTTTGCAGTTCTTCCACCAGGGCGTAGTCCTCTTTACTCAGCCGCCTGGAAAGCTGCTCCATCAGCTTCTCACAGATTTTGAGGGCCTCTATGTATGCCGGCGAAGTAGGCACCACTTTCTCACTGGGATAAAATTCCCCATTATAAATCGCTTCCAGAATCATTGTCCTGCCCTCCTCACACATAGATCATCTCAGCCTGGATGATTTCCTCGGCCCGGCTGCGGATGGAGTTCATGGCCTGCACCCAGCGTACCGGATCGGTTGCTTTCAGTTCCTCCGTGATGCCCTCAGCCTGGGCCATCTGCCGGACAATCAGGCGGCACCGTTCGGCAGCCTGTTCATCCAGGTCAGCCAAGATGGTATACAGCTTTCCAGACAGAAGCAGCGCTTGATAAAGGACCGGCCTGTAAGTTTTCAGGTATTCTTTATGTAATCGGCCCCAGCGGCCGATGGGGCGTTTATCTTCCGGCAGCCTCAGCGCCGGAAGATAATAATGGTCCGTTAGGACATAATCTAGACCATTCCTGTTGTCATGGACTTTCGGTTCGAGCTTCATGCTGAAATCGCCTCCTGTTGTTCTTTCTTTTTGTGGTAGTCCTCCCTGCGCTTGGCAAGATGGGCTTCGTATCGTTTGACGGCCTCCGGGTCTCCGGCTTCTGCGGCCGCTTTCATCTTCTGGTAACTTCTCACAGCGGCCTCGCTCTGGTACTTTCTGTGTTCTGCCAGCTGCCGGGCGGCTTCGGGGTCAGTCTTGGCCCGTTCCACCAGGGCATCGTGTTCGGCTTTGCGTTTGGCTGTCCTGGTGCGTTCATATTCAGCCTTGCGCTCTGCCATCATGGCTGCATATTCCGGGTCAGCTGCCATCCGGGCTTCTTCCCGTTCTTTTTTCCGCTGCCGGGCTTCGGCCTCTCTGGCCTTTAGAGCAGCCCACTTTGCAGCGGCTTCCGGGTCGGTCTTGGCCTTGTCTTTTCGCAGAAGAATTTATGAAACACTACTTGTCCGCATAGCCGTTGCTCTCCCCCGCTCTCGTGCGCTCTCTCGCAATTACAGCGCACAGAGCAACAAACTACACACCAAAAAGAAAAACGCCTGTAACAGCCGCTCTCGTAGCGAGATTGTTACAGGCGTACTTTTATTTGAAATATTCTTTGCCAAATTGCCATAAGTATTGGTCAAATTCTTTTGTGGTGTACTTTTCCAGCCCGAAATGTTGGCGGAAATCAGACAGAATACGCTTGAAATGAGGATAATTTTTTAGGTCACTATTTTTGAAATCAGAAAATCCCTCTTGATTCCGATAGTATTGCAGTATCTTACCTACATAGCTGTCATAGATGGGAAATGCGTCCGGGTTATGAAAACTACAATATTTCGTTGCAAAAGAGTAATGTTCTATTTTCCCGCCATCTGTATAAAGTACCCGCATGAGTTCATTAACAAGCGTTTCATCACCCGCAGAAAGCCGTTCATCAATTTTGAGAGAAAGGATGTGCTGTGCAACAGGATAAACAGAATAGATGTAGGTGTTATATACGGTATTGAGAGCGGCAACTTTCAAAATAATATCGTCGATTGAGTTGTTTTTGGGGTGGGTTTCGGTAAATAGTTTTTTTAATACGGTTTCCGGCTGAAACAAATCGGCAGTTGTATTCCATCTATGCAAATACCGTTCTACCTCTTCACATGATGGGCGAGGTATATGGAAAGTTGCAGAGGGCGAGGATGGTACAAAAGTGGCAGAGATTACGCCATTCGCACCATTAGAATGAATATATTTCCACAACTGAGTTATGGCACTTGCGTATGTCCCTATGTTGCCACCATTAGCAGAGGACTTTTCACGCAGGATAGATTTTAACAGTTCATTTGCTCTGTTTTGAAACTGCTGAATTTCCTCAATATCCAGCAGAGCTAAAAAGTCAAGATTGAAACTATTCCTATACAGATAGAAGGCATCTGATACGGTAGTTCCATATGATTTTTTCCCTTGCGCTTTAAGGTATTCGGAAAACCCTTGGCGCAATTCCGCTATTTTACTATCAGCCGTTTTTTGTGACATACCCATACCGCCCAATGATTTTTCTTGCATTATATCATGGCGATAATGAGTTGTCAACAGATAATGTCAACGTAACCCTTGCATGAGGGCGTTGGTAAGCATCGTTGAAAAGCAAAACAAATTATTCATGATGTTCAGGAATGGGGTGAAGTCATTGTCGGAGGGCTTCGCACTGTCCACGCTGTTGTTGATGGCAATGAAGCGGACACCCTTCTTGGGGAACACAACCTCTGTGTAGTAGCCCACTTGCAGATAGTTCCGCCCGAACCTGCTCAGGTCTTTGACAATCAGGGTGGCCACATGACCCGCTTCAATCTCGCTCAAAAGGGCGTTGAAGCCGGGGCGGTTGAAGTTGGTGCCGGTGTAGCCATCGTCCCAAAAGTGCCGGATATTCCGCAGTCCATGGTGCCGGGCGTACTCCTCCAGGTACATCTTCTGGTTCTGGATGCTGTTGGATTCGCCCACCTGTTCGTCATCACGGGATAGTCTCTCATACAGAGCCGTAATCTTGATATCTTCAGTTCTGGCCACGGTTTTCACCTCCTTTCCTTGTTGGCTTTTCTTTGTGTGACATTCCTTTTCTCTATCCCACCCAAGTATAGCCCTTTGGGTCTGTCACCACATAGGAGCTGTGCATCTGCATCAGGTTCGGTTTCAGCCAGAAGCGGGTCTTGCCGGAACCGGAGCCACCGATCACCAGCACATTTTTGTTTCTGGCGGTCTTGGGGTCCTTGGGGCGGCTGTTCATGGTCAGGCTCTCGGTTTTAGTCAGAATCACATTGTTCTGGAACACCGGGTCGATGTAGGGTGCGATGTCCTCATGGGTGCCCCATGAAGCGTTTTGTCAAGTGCTATTTTGAGTTATTGACGCACAATCAAAGTGAAAGCGCGAAAGTGCAAAGCGCAAAGGGTCTGCACTTTGCGTTTTCAGCTTGCGGGTTCGGGCGGCTGCTTCTTCTTGATGAAGTTGTACCATTGACCGCCGACGCGCCTTGCATCCAAAACACCGCCCATGTTGCGCTTGGCGTTCTGCACCGTCCTTTCAGATATTCCGGCTTCGGCTGCGGCCTTTACAATTTCCTCGCTGGCAAGCTCTTTCCCGTCTGCAAGCAGGTCAAGTATCAGCCGTTCCGCCTGTTCGGTCTTGGTGGCCGTGTTGCCGCCCGCGCCGGATAGCAGCTCGTCGGCGGTAATGTCATACTCGCCTATCCACGAAAAGCCCGTTTCCGGGTCAAGGCAAAAGGCAACGGGCTTGCCCTCCGGCGCAAGGGAAGATTTGTCATGGACGATAACGCGCACATTTGGCTCCCGCTTCACGCGCCCAATCAGCAGGACGCTCCTTGCTGCGGCGCGGAAGTCAATAGAACCTAAGCCCCGGTATGCGCTCTGTCCTCCGGCGGCTTTATTCAAGTGTCCGATAAGGATAACGGCGCACCCGGTACGCTCGGCAACATCGGCAAGGCGGCGGAACATGGGGCGCACCTCGTTTGCCCTGTTCATGTCGGTCTTTTCGCCCATGTACGCCTGTATGGGGTCAAGGATAATCAGCCGCGCCCCGGTCTGCCGGATAGCTCTCTCTATGCGCTCGTCGGAAAGGGAAAGCCCCTGCTTGCTCTCGTCAATGACAAGAATGCGGTCAAGGTCTGCTTCGGCTTCCATAAGGCGGGGCTTGATGGTGTCGCCCAAACCGTCCTCGGCGGTCTGGTAAATCACATTGAATGGCTCATGCGCTGCCATGTGGGGGAACGGCTTGCGGTTGGTACAAGCGGCGGCAAGGCGTAGGGCAAAGGTGGTCTTGCCCTCGCCGGGGTTGCCTTGCACAATGGTTACTTTCCCAAACGGGATATACGGCTCCCATAGCCATTCAACGGTCTGCGTGTCAACCTCGCTCATGCGGATAATCTCGACGGTTTCTTCCTGCGGCGGCTCTTTCAAGCCGTAAACAGCTTCCCGGATATACTTCCCGTCTGTGATTTCTGCCCGGTGCTGCAATACCTCGTTCCAATCCTTGAAAAGAGGGATAAGCCGGTGGACGGTATAGCCCTCCGGCATGAGCTTTACAAGGCGGCTGCAAGCGTCGTTCCCGGCTTCATCGCTGTCAAGGCAGAGGTAAACGGTCTTGATGTTCGGACGGTCAGAGAGAAAGCGGAGCAGGGCTTTTTCTCCCACGCCGCCCAATGACAGGTAGCTTTGCTTCTGCCAATCCTTTTTGAACAGGCAGAGGAAAGAAAGCAGGTCAACGGGGGCTTCAAAGACAAACACTCTTTCGCCCTCGCCCCGGTAGCAGAAGTTAAAGGCTTTGTCGCTGCCTTTCACATCAAGGCGGAAGTTTCCCGCCGTTCCCTTGCTGTGGGCGTAGCGCGGTATTCCGTCCTCGTCCCGCCCCACAAATACGGCGTTGTGGTGGGCTGCGTCCTCGTAAATATCGCCGCTGGCAAAGAAAAAGCCCGTCACATCTTCATCAATGCGGCGGGCGGCTGTGAGGTAGTTCCTCGCTGTTCGGTTGTCGGGGCTGCGGGGCGGTAGCCGGAAGTCGGAGAGGGGCGCGGAGCTTGGTCTATCCGGCGGCGGTGCGGCTCCCTTTTCTCCTGTGAGAAGTTCAACGGCTTCGGTAAAACTCTTGCCAAAAAACTCCATGACAAAATCAATGGGGCCGCCGCCCTTGCTCTGGCTGTGGCGATACCACTTGTTGCCCCGGACGGTCAAGCTGTCGTGCCGTTTCCATCGGTATTCCTGTCCGGCGCGTTCCAGCGGTTCCCCCTGCGATTGCAGGAACAAAACAAGGTCGGCTTGGTTCGCCCGGTCTATCTGTTCTTGGGTGTAGTACAAAAAACTCACTCCTTTCATCGGTCTATGTCGTGCCGCTTGGCGCGGGTCTGCTCCGGCTGGTCGGCTTTCAGCGCAATGTCAACACACTTGCGGATATTGTGCAGCTCGGCAACCTCGGCGCGGGTTTCTTTCAGCTTGGTATATTCCGCTGTTCTCTGCCCGCTGAGAGTGGCGTACTCTTTTTCCCATTCAGAGATAGGCAAGGTCTTTGTCCCTTTCGGCAGATTTGCATGGAGATAGCGGCTCGCTGCGTTCCATAGCGTAAGCTCGGCGCGGTGGGCTTCCTCGTACTTGTCGCGCTTGTTTGTCCAGCCGTTTTGCAGCTTTTTCAGCTCATCGTGAACGGGCTTGTACTCGGTGTAGTTCTTCCCGTATTCAATCAGCTTTTGCAGCTTCTTCATGCGTTCCTCGGCGGTTTTCATTCCTGCCCGGATAGTGTCGGCCTGTTCGCTGACAGAGGAAAGGGCTGCGTCCAGCTCATCAAGGGTAGAGATACCATGCTCGGTCAGATAGTTGACCGCTGCCGCTATGGTTTTCAGTTCATCGGCTGTGTGCTGTTGTTGCCAACGCTGCGAATACTTCCGGCTCTTTTCTCTCTGAACGCTCAAATACTTCATCAGCAGATTTGCAAGGCCGGGGGATTGTTGCGGCTGTTCCGGGGCGGTTTCCCACGCTTTGAACAGGTCGGCAATCCATTCTTTGAGCTTTCCAATCTGCGCTCGGATTTCCCGTATAAGGCGGTTTGCCTTTTGGATATTCCGGTTCAGTTCGCCTTTCTCGGTGGCAATACCTTTCTTCTCCATCTGGCAAGCCGCCACGCCCATGTGGACGGTGGGTATCTCGCCAATGCCGCGCTCGGCGTTGCTGCGGTGGTCGATACGCTCCGGGCTTCCGGCTCGTTCAAGGTAGGCGTTTGAAATATCCGCCCATGCCTTACGCCACAAGAGGGCGTTGCCCTTGTCGTTCCAGCCGGTCAGGTCAACTTTGTGCGTCTTGTATCTGCCGCTTGGCAAGCGGATACGCTCGCCGTTTTCATCAAGGTCATATTCCTTTTGGGACTTTGCCGCCCATGCGCCGCGCTCGTCAAGGGGGCGCATGGTAAGCATGATGTGACAATGGGGATTGCCCTTGCCGGTGTCGTGAATGGCATAATCAACGCACATTCCTCTGGAAACAAATTGAGAGGAACAGTATTCCCGGACAAGCCGGATTTGTTCCTCTCTGGATAACTCTATGGGGAGCGCCGCGTCAATCTCTCTGGCAAGCTGGGCGTTCCCGGCTTTCTCGTAAAGCTCCACGCTGTTCCACAAGGTTGAACGGTCAGAGAAAGAGGGCGGGGCGTGGGGTGGCAGCATAATTTCCGTATGGACAACACCGCCTTTGCGGGTGTAGTCGTGTGTCATTCCGTCCCACTCATTTGTCAGCTTTTCGCCGCTTCGGTAGGCGGCTGCGGCAACGGCTGATTTGCCCTTGCCCCGGCTGACAATGCTGATATTACAATGATAGATGGCTATGGGTATCACCTCCCGGATAAAATGAAAACCCGCAAAAATGGTACAGACGCCAAAGGCTGGTATACTGTTTTTGTGGGTGTGCAGGGATAGCCGCGTAAGCGGCGCAAGGGGTGCAGCCCCTTGTTGCGGCAAAGCCGCCAATGTCGGTCAGAGAGGGAAGCAAGCGGCTTTCTCTCTGTGCCGACAAGCCCTCGGCAGAGCGCACGCACCCGTAAGGGTGTATAAGTGCGCCCTTTGTACCAAAGGGATTATTCGCTTTTCCCGCCCTCGGTGCGTTTTTTCAGATAGCCCCGCGCTTCCTCGCTCGTCAGGGCAAGCCGGAGAAAGGCGGCGGCTTCTTCGTCGGTCATGGTCTTTGCTTCTGGCACAATGCTCTCAAAGACCGCACCCCGGACGATCAGCCGATGGCTGCGCGTCCTGCGTTCCTCTTGGGATAACTTTTGCCGCAACACCTTTTCCCGATTTTCAAGCTGCCGGATTTTCTTCTTCCCGTCCTCAATCTCGGCTTGCAATTCCTCGCGTTTTTTTTCTCTCGGTTTCGTCATGGGTGGTCACTCCTTTCTACCTGTCGGCATAGAAAAAGGACAGTCGATTTCCTCGGCTGTCCTTTTGATTAGGGTGTTTGGTTTACTCCGTTCTGCTCAATAAATGGGAATATTAAATATCAATACGCCCTTTAATACATTCCTATTAAAACATCAGCTTCGATTGTCAAATGTGTGAGAGTACGCCAATCAACGCAATCTTTTTCAACGCAAAAGAGAAGCGGCGTCATTTCAATAAACGACATTCTTTGTTCTGATGACAACTGTACGGTGGCTGAAACCGTTTCTCTTGAAATGGTTTTAAGATATTTCTCAAAATATTCAACGACAGACTCATTTGAATAATCTGGATTTTTCAAGTGTGCTTGCACTTTAGTCCTGATTTCCCTCAAATGATTTTTCGTAGGAATTACTTTCACAACATATCCGTTAGGAGATAGCAATCGCTGAAATTCTTTGTAGTGTGCAGGCGAAAATATGTCTAAAATACAATCCATACTTCCGTCTTTCAAAGGGATTTTTGATAAGTCAGTAACAAACCACTTCACTGCTTTGCGCTTGTCTTTTTTTGATGCAATCTGTATTGCCTCCCTTGACAAGTCAAAGGCAAAGATGTTTCGTTCTGTTCTTTGCTGTATCTGCCTTGCATAGAAACCCTCGCCGCAACCAACATCTAAAATGTTTCTTATAGATGGCGTATCAGAAATAAACTGTATGATTTTCTCCAACACAACATCATACATGCCATACTCCAAAATTTGGTGCCGGTTGTCAAAAGACCGCTTGCTGTAGTTGGTTTTGGGCGATGATTTTAACAACAAATTTACATACCCATATCTTGAAATATCAAAGCAATGTCCATGTCTACAAATTAGGCTATTGCCTTGTATATCCATTGATTTTGTGCAAATTGGGCATTGAAAATAAACCTTGCTGTCTGCAAAGCGTGATAAATTATTATTCATTTGTTTTTCCTCCGTAATTACATCTCTGCTTCAATAAGCGAGTTATGCAATACGGATAACCGCAACATAACTCGCGGTTTTATCTTAATCTCATAAATGTAACCATTGTGTTGTCCTCCAATCAATTCCGCAGTATTACTCTGCTTTTAGAAAAAGTATAGCACAAAACTATGAACATTTCAACTCTATTTCAGCCTGTCGGCGACGTTGCTCTCTCTGGCATACCGCCGCGCCGCTTCCCGCCGTTCCTCGCTGTATGGGGCGGTCAGACGGAAAGAGAAGCGGCCTTTCTCAATGTCAAACTCCATGCAGCCCGTTTCCGGGTCTGCGTCAGTCTGCTGGCAGATCGCCGGATAACGGCGGCTGTATGCAAGCAGACGCTTTTTCAAGGCGGTGTTGTGGGTGCGGATATGGATAAGGGGGTCTTTCTCGTCAAACCAAATATCGGTGGTCTTTTCCTGCTTGGTAAGCCCTGTTCTCATGCAAACTCCTTTCTGTGCCCCTGTTACGCAATAGGGGCATTTTTCGGGTGTTTTCTCCGGCTCTTGACTTGGAGAAAACGGCGTTTTTGACGATAAAAACCGCCCGGACGTGGAATGTATCGTCGGGGCGGCTGTTATCGCAAGATTTCCGATTTTTCCGGCTCTTGACCGTCAGACGCAGATAAACACGAACTGTCGGCAAGTATCGTCTTGAGCAGCTTGTCGCGGAATGTTTCTGTGCTGCTGTGATTGAAAAATAACTCCGCAACAATAGTCTGCCCGTTTCTCTGCGTCGTGATGATACTGTCGGGGGTCTGTTCTGCCATAGGCAGCTCCTTTCTCCGGGCACAAAAGAGGGACTTCCCGTAGCCGGAAAATCCCTCTTGGTTGTCGGTTATTCTGTTTTACTGTGCGGGCTGTGCGGCGGCGGTCTGCGCCTTTCTCCTTGCCCGGTATTCCCGCGCCTTGATACGCTCATACTCCCGCTGCTTTTCAAGGTTTCGCGCCCGGTACTCCCTTGAATACTTCCGGTGGTAGGCGCGGCTCTTTTCCTTTTTGGCTTCTTCGATTTCTTCCCGCATTTGCCGGATTTCCTGCTCTGTCGGCTCTGCAAGCTGCGTTACTTCGTTCTCAAATCTGCCGATATAGTTGAAATATATGCTGATGTGCTGGATTGCGTATCTCGCCCTTTTCTGGTCGCGCTCATGCACTTCAATCCTGCTGATAAACTCGTTGAGAATGGCGGGGGTGAGGTCAGTAAAGGCGGCATGGCGTTCCGTCAGCTTCAAAAACTTCTGCGCCCGTCCTCCCGCGTTCTCATAAGCGGATAGCTGCTCTTGGAGTATGGAAAGCTCCGTTTTCAATGCGTAGTATTCTTCTGAATACTTCTGCGACATTTGCTCGTAGCGGTCTTGCGGGATAGTGCCGAGGGCGTTGTCCTCATAGAGCTTGTTCAGCACCTTGTCGATCTGTTCAAGGCGCGTCGTGATTTGTGGGATACGCTTCTGCTGCTTTTTGGTCTGGTCGGTCTGCTGCATGGCAAGGTTCTTTTTCACTAAGGCTTCAAACTCCGCCCGGTTGCTGATAGAATAGTCCTCGATTTTCTTCAGCACTTCCGCGACGGTCTGCATGAGCAAGTCCGCGTCAATGATGTGCGGGGAATGGCATTTGGGGTTTTTGGCTTTTCCCTTGTGGTACTCGCTGCAATAGGCAACGTGCCGCTTGCCGCCGTTTCTGTAATCTATGCGGATGTGCATTTTTGCGCCGCAATCCTTACAGAAAAGCAAGCCCGACAAAGGGTGGATTTCCCCGTCCCCGTTGGGGCGTCTGACGGGCGCGTTTTCCAAAATCCGCTGTGCGGTTTCAAAGTCGGCGCGGTCAATAATCGGCTCATGCACATTTTCGGTTATCTGCCATTGGCTCCGGTCTACATAGTGGTTCCGCTTGTCCCGGAAATGCTTTGTAGTCTTGAAGTTGACTACATCGCCGCAATACTCCTGCCGTGTAAGGATATGGGTCAAAGTGGCTTTGTTCCACTTGTAGCGGTTATCCTCATTGAGCGCCTTGTTTTTACACGTTCCCCGTCCCCGGTCTTTCATGTAGAAAGTAGGGGTAGGGATTTGCTCCTGCGTCAGATATACGGCGATTTGGTTGCGGTTCTTCCCGCCGATAAACAGACGGAAAATAAGGCGCACAACCTCGGCGGCTTCCTCGTCGATTATCCAAAAATCCTTGTTGTCCGGGTCTTTCATATAGCCGTAGGGGGCTTCGGTGGCAATCGGCTTTCCGCTCATGCCCTTCGTTTTAATGCCGGTCTTTACTTTCTTGCTGATGTCCTTTGCGTACCACTCCGACATGATGTTGATAAAGGGCGCAAACTCCAATGTGTCGGGCTTCTCGCTGTCTATCCCGTTGTTGACCGCGATAAAGCGCACATTGTTCCGTCTGAATATCTCCATAGCGTTGCCAACTTGGAGATAGTCGCGCCCCCAGCGCGTCAGGTCTTTCATAATGCAGACACCGATTTTTCCGTTTTCTACATCGTCCATCATGCGGGAGTAGGCAGAACGGTCAAAAAATCTGCCGCTTTCGTCATCGTCAATGTAGTGCCGGATATTGGTTAAGTGCTGTCCTCTGGCATAGTTCTCCAAAAAGATTTTTTGGTTCTGTATGCTGTTGCTCTCACCGCCGTCCCTGTCCTCGTCGCCCACGGAAAGGCGGGAGTAAAGGGCGGTAATTTTGCTATAATCAGTCATGTGCATAACCTCCTGTGCGTCCATGTAGGTGTCCTTTACACTTAAAATTATGCACTCCAACGGGCCGAGCCGTACTCGCTGCCGTGGCGGTACTTCTTAGCGTTCTTGCCTTTCAGGTAGACCGCCAGCCGCAGCACAGACCAATAACCAGGTCAAGCGGGTGGAAACTGGGCAGGATGCGGCCCAATGCGTCCGGCAGCACCGACATGAGAGACATCATCTTTTCAGAGAAGTCAGTCCCGACAGCCAGCCGCCAGGCATAACCCAGATTGGTGGCGTACAGGCCCATCAGGACATAGGGCAGGTTCAGGAGCACAAGGCGTTTGGTGTTTCGGTTCATCGGCCGGCACGCTCCTGTTTCTTTTCCCGCATCTTGCCGGGCACCAGCTCAGCAGCCAGGGCCTTGAACTGTTGCAGGCGCTCCAGAACACTGGGGCGTTTTTCTTTCTGGACAAGCTTGGCAGAGTAGTCCTTGAAGGCGGCGGTCAGAGTATCGGCGTCTTGCGCCTTGAAGAAAACCAGATACCGCGGCGGGTCATCGTGGTTTTTGGTGATGGCGTAGTCCACACCATACTTGTCCAAGATCCGCTTGAAATCCCGGATGCCGGTTTTCTCAATCTCAATGTTGGTGGCCCCCTGATCCTGCCGCAGCAGCTGCTTGACGCTTTGCTTGCCCACCGGTTTACCGTGCGTCTTGCCCGCCCGCCATTGCAAGAACTTACGGGCTGCCGCCAGGATCGTCCGGCCTGTCAGCTTGGTGGTACTGATGGCGAAGTTGATCGTTCTGTTCTCCACATCTTCTTGCATGGGGGTCATCCTCCTTTCCCGCCTGCATCAGGGCCACGATGAAAAAGCCGAACCAGGTACCCGCCGCAAAAAATACCGCGCTCGTCCACATGGTCAGTCCAGCCGGATGGCGAT
>NZ_NFHX01000032.1:0-25389 GCF_002161515.1 Faecalibacterium sp. An58 | reverse complement strand
CAGCAGCGGGACGCGGCGCAAGTGGAAGTGGAAAAGCCTTTCCCCAAAGAAGCGGAGCTGGCTGAAAAATCCGCCCGTCTGGCCGAGCTGGACACCTTGCTGAACATGGAGGGCCGCCCCGAGCCGGAGCAGGACACACCAGAAGCTGAACAGGACGAGCAGAGCGAGGAACACCGCCCTTCGGTGCTGGCCGGGCTGAAAGCCACCGCAGCTGAGAAGCCTGCCCGTGATAAATTCCAGAAGAAGGAGGAACCCGAGAGATGACCAATGAACAGTGGAACACCACCCTTTACAAGCAGATGTTTACGGAACAGGAGCAGTTCCGGGACTGGCTGCTGGCCCAGCCGCCGCAGGAAATTTTGAACCACGCCTATGAGTATGTTATGCGGGAGGACATTCTGCTTTCGCTGGAGCACAACGACCTGACCGATGCTCAGGCAGCGGCGCTGCTTGCCTCGCCTGCGCCGCTGGCGGATGTGTATAAAGAACTGGATTATGTAGAAAGCAGCCACATGGAGGAAGTATGGAGCTGCGTTGTAGACCGAGCGAATATCGTGCTGGATGCACAACTGGACCGCGCCAAAACCCTGATCGACGATTTTTGCACTTACGATTATGCTTCCCATGCGGATTTCAGCGACTTGAGCAGGGTGAACATCGCCTACACCACCGTGGGCGATGAAGATATCCCCCTGCAAGTCCATGTGGATCTGGAAGGGTACAAGATCGAGCGGGAACTGGACGGCAAGCCGCTGGATACCCGGCAGTACAGCTCGCTGCAGGAGCTGATTGAAAACGAGCTGGAAGGACTGGATTTTCAGGAGCTGGTGGCGGTGGATGAGAAAGACATCCAGTTGTCATTGGCAAGGGCTGAATATCAGGAAAATGTGGAGTGCAAGCTGGCAATCGAGCAGGCCATAGCCTGCTACTACGATGGCAGCCGTCTGGATAGCGCGGCGGCCCGAGAGGTGGTGGAGAAGTTTGGCGCAGAGCGGGTGTTGTATGTCTTGGCTGGTACTCTCCAACAGAACGAATGGGACGGCCGCTTTTCCCAGGACAACAAAGCCTGGGCCAAAACAGCAAAGGCCGATCCGCTGTTTGCTCACCGGCGGGATTTTTCTGTTCAGAGTCACCCCGGCCTGGTAGATGTGTTCCTGACCCAGGTGCGTCGGGAGGCAGAGAAGCCGCCCCGCGCCTCTATCCGGGAACGGCTCAAGCAGGCGCAGGAAAAGGCGGAGAAAAAAACGTCCGTGCAGGCTGCGACCAAAAAGAAGGAGCCGGAGCGGTGAGGGGTCGCCGCGACCAGCAGCTGCACTTCCGGGTCAGCAAGCCGGAACTGGACCGCATTCAAGTCAAGATGGCGGAGCTGGGCATTGTGAGCATCGGGGCATATCTTCGGAAAATGGCGCTGGATGGCTATTGCATCCGGCTTGACTTGAAGGAACTGAACCGAATGGCCTACCTGCTGCAAATGTGCAGCAACAACCTGAACCAGTACGCCAAGCGTGCCAACGAGAGCGGCCGCGTTTACCAGACAGATATAGAGGACTTACGGGCGCGGCTGGATGAATTGATCGGTCTCGCCAAACAAATTTTGGCGCAGCTGGCCGCCCTATGAGCCGCAACATCCTTGCAAAGGCTGCGGCTTATTTTTATACTGCAAACGGACTGAAAAGAGTCTGCAAAATAAAAGGTCAGCAAGGAGGACCGGACGAATGGATCGTGATTTTATGTGCTTTTTCTACCGTAACATTTTGCCTGAAAGAACAGAAGTAGCAGTGCAGGGCAACATTCCTTATCATAAGGCGGAAGAAATGGTGAGGGAAATGGAGGATGAACTGCAGGCGCGCGTTGATAATGAAACATGGAACTTGTATTTGAAAATGTCCGATCTAGCTGGAAAAACAGAGCAGATGCTCTGCGAGGCTCTTTATTTGCAGGGCGCAGAAGATCGGGAGCATATGCTTCAATAAAGAGGGAAGAGGTGAAGGAAACTGGCAGCCACACGGCTCATTGCACTGCACCAGAACAGGGGTAAAAGTGTTGCGGCCTGCCTGAAAAGCCGCACCGATTACGCTCAAAACCCGGAGAAAACCGACGGCGGCGAACTGGTCAGCAGCTACGGGTGCAGCCCATTGACAGTGGATGAGGAATTTCTTTTGTGCAAACGGCAATACGAGCAATCCACTGGGCGCAGCCAGAAAAATAACGTCATTGCCTACCAGATCCGGCAATCCTTCAAGCCGGGCGAGATCACGCCGGAAGAAGCCAACAAGGTGGGCTATGAGCTGGCCATGCGCTGGACAAAAGGCAAGTACCAGTTTTTCGTCTGTACCCATACCGACCGTCAGCACATTCATAATCACATTCTCTATAACTCTACCTCCATGGACGGCAGCAGGAAGTTCCGGGACTTTTTGCTGTCGGGGCTGGCAGTGCAGCGTCTCAGCGATGTGATCTGTTTGGAGCACAAGCTGTCGGTGATTGAAACCAAGCCCTACCGTGAGCGGCAAAAACGTACTCTCTACCCGCCCAAGAAGAGCAACCGAGACCGCCTCTGCGCGGTAATCGACAACATCTTGCGGGACAAGCCTTCCGACTTTGAAGCCTTTCTGCAAAAGCTGGAACAGGAGGGCTACGAGGTCAAGCGGGGCAAACATACCTCGGTAAAAGGAAAACGGCAGAAGCGGTTTATCCGTTTTCGGACCTTAGGGGAAGGTTACAGCGAGGAGGAAATTCGCGCTGTGCTGGAGGGCAATGCAGAACACCGCCCGCGGCAGAGACCGGTGGGTTCAGCAAAAGAGGATGCTTTCCAGCTCTTGATCGACCTTGCCGCCAAGCAGGGGAGAGGAGCGGGCTACCAGCGATGGGCCAAAAAGTTCAACCTGAAGGAAATATCCAAAACGCTGATCTTTCTGCAGGAGAACAAGCTCACCAACATGGATGAGCTGAACGACAAGGCTGATGTGGCAGTCAAACGTTTCCATGAATTGCAGGAGACGATCAAAGCCGCAGAGAAGCGGATGACCGAAATATCGGAGCTGAGGACGCAGATCGTCCACTATGCCAAGACCCGTGAGGTGTACGCTGCCTACCGTAAGGCTGGGTACAGCAAACGGTTCCGCGCCGAGCACGAAGCAGAGATTCTGCTGCACCAGGCAGCCAAAGAATTTTTTGATAAGCAGGGTATCAAAAAGCTGCCCAAGGTGAAAGATTTGAACGCCGAGTACACTGAACTGCTCAAGCAGAAGAAGGTAGCCTACCCGGAATACCGCAAGGCCAGGGAGGAGATGCAGCGGCTTTTGCGGGCACAGAAAAATATCGAGCGATTCTTCGCAGATGAGACACCGCAGTCGGACCGGCAGCAGAGCCGGTAAACGAAACACGCCAAAGGTCGATTTTGCGTCGGCCTTTGGCGTGCTTTTTTGTTTGTATGGAGATGGAAGCGTTCCGAAGGAACGCGCAGCCTGCATCCGGTGGATGCAGTTTGAGAAGGGTTTGGGAAAGTTCCCAACAAGCATTTTGTACGGGGCCGGAAGGACACGATGCAAAAAACGCGACTTGGTACCAGGTCGCACTGCTTGCCGCAACTACGTTTTCCTTTCGCATTGAAACTCCAGCTTTCGCTATCGTTTTGATTGTTATTTCTGTTCCAGCTCATCAAAGAGAGAACAAGTAAAAAATTGCCCCAGTGTAAGATCCAAACCGTCGCATAATTTCTTGATGGTGGTGATGGAGATTTGCTGTCGGCTGGGGTCTAGCATACTGTAAACAGTAGATGACGTCACGCCTGCAAGATGGGCCAATTCATACGGACAAATGCCGCGCTGACGGCACAGATCCTGAAAGTGCTGCGCAACAGCGTCTTTGATCGTCATACAGAGTCTCACCTCGAATATGGATTTCATTTTAGTTTATCATACGCAATTGCGTAATTCAAGAGAGAATCAAACAAAACAGATGCTTTTTAGCATTCAAAACGGGGGATTAAAAAGAAAGATTTCAAGATGCAGGTAAAAAGAAAAAGTACCCTCCATCTGAAAAATGGAGGATACCTATATGACGATTATTCTCACAACATTATATGAGTATTTTATCATGCTTCTGCAGCTCTTGCAAGGGGAAGCAGAGCGAGAATATTCTAAAAAACAGTCCCCACAGCATCTGATTTTTGGCGCAATTGATTTGTTTCGGGTCCTTTTTAAACTGTATGTAGGAACAGAACGCATGAAAAATGTCACAAATTACCATAGGGAGGACGCTATGTCAAAAAAGATTCATGATAAAACCAGGAAAATTGTAAGATTTGCAGATTTGGCGTCGCAGTGGCTGCTTTCGGTGTCGCGTGGAGTCAAAGAGTCCACGCTGGCTCACTACAATTACACGCTGAACCGTTATCTTTTGCCTGTCTTTGGAGAAATCAGTTTATCCTCCCTGGACGAACAGCGTCTGGAACGGGGCATTCTGGATGTGATCTGTGCCACAAAAGGCAACCACAAACCTCTGGGTGCGTCCTCGTCCCGGGAGTGCCTGACATTGCTCCGGCGCATCTGCAAATATGCGGCGCACCTGCACTTGATGCGCTCCATCGAGATTCTTGTCAAGCTGCCGCAGGAAGTACGCGCCCAGACCAAGCCCCTCTCCACGCGGGAACAGGCGGCGCTTCGGGACTTTGTGCTGGCCGCGCCGACGCCCCGCAAAGTTGGTCTGCTCCTGCAAATGCAGTTGGGTCTGCGGATTGGCGAGGTGTGCGGCCTGCAGTGGAGAGACTTCGATTTCAAAGCCGGTACGCTGACCATACGCCGCACGGTGCGCCGCATCTACTGCGGCGCAGGGAAAACCAAAATCGTTGTACAGACGCCTAAAACAAAGAGTTCCGGCCGGGAAATCCCCATTCCTCACGACTTGGCAGTTTTGCTGCGCCAGCTGCGGGGCAATGCAAAGCCAAACGTCTGGTTTCTCTCCGGCAATGCCGAGAAGCCGGTGGAGCCACGCTGCTACCGCAAGAGTATTCAGGGCTATCTGCGCCGGGCAAGCGTCCGGCGGGTGCATCCCCATGCCCTGCGCCACACCTTTGCCACCACCTGCCTGCAGACCGGGTGCGACATCAAAACGTTGAGCGAAATACTGGGCCACGCCGACGCGAACATCACTCTCAAGCGGTACGTCCACACCGACATGAAACGCAAAAAACTCGAGATGCAGCGCGTCTTTTCGGCTGTTTGGAAAAAGCGGCCGACGCAGGTACATAGCTTGGCCTGACAAATACCTCCATTTTTCAGATGGAAGATACCCCTTGGGTGCGAAAGGGGGTATGGACATGGCGCTGGTCTTATTTGAACATAACGTAAAAGCCTATCAGGCCGCCGCGGCCATGCTGGAGCGGTACGGCAAAGCCGCCGTGGTCCACCCCACCGGCACCGGCAAGAGCTACATCGCCTTCAAGCTGATCGAGGATCATCCCGATGCGGCGGTGCTGTGGCTGTCGCCCAGCGAGTACATCTTCAAGACCCAGATCGAGGGGCTGCAAAAGCAAAGCCTGGATTTTCAGCTTGGACATGTTCATTTTTACACCTACGCCAAGCTTTTATTCTGCACGCCCGAGCAGCTCGCGGAGATCGCCGCCCTGCACCCCGCCTATATCATCCTGGACGAATTTCACCGGGCCGGCGCGGAGCGCTGGGGCGAGAGCGTCCAAAAGCTGCTGGCCCTCTGCTCCGACGCCAAACTGCTGGGCCTGACCGCCACCAACGTCCGCTATCTGGACAATAACCGCGATATGGCCGAGGAGCTGTTCGACGGCCACATCGCCTCCGAAATGACCCTGGGCGAAGCTATCGTGCGGGGGATTTTGCCTGCTCCGAAGTACGTCACCACCGTGTTCCGCTATCAGAACGAGCTGGCCAGGTATCAGGCCAAAGTGGACAGCCTGCGGAGCCCTGGCATTCAGGACGCCAACCAGAAATACCTGGACGCCCTCCGCCGCGCGCTGGAACAGGCGGACGGCCTCGACAGGGTGTTTGCAAAGCATATCACAGAAAAAGCGGGAAAGTATATTGTTTTCTGCTCAGGCAAGGAACACATGGACGAGATGGTCTCCCATGTGCCGGAATGGTTTGCGGGCGTGAACAAAGACGTCAAGGTCTACACCGCCTATGCCAGCGACCCGGAGGCCAGCAAAGAATTTGCAGCCTTTAAGGCGGACGCGGGTAATCACCTGAAACTGCTATTCTGCATCGATATGCTCAACGAGGGCGTCCATGTGGAGGGGATTTCGGGGGTGATCCTGTTCCGGCCCACCGTGTCGCCCATCATCTATAAACAGCAGATCGGGCGGGCACTGACCGCTGGCTGCACAAAAACGCCGCTGATTTTGGATGTGGTCAACAACTTCGAGGGGCTTTCCAGCATCTCGGGGCTGCAAAAGGAGATGACCACTGCCGTCCAGCGGCTCTATGCCAATGGCGAAGGGGACAAGATCGTCACCGACCGCTTCGAGGTGGTCGAACAGGTGCACGACTGCCGGCTGCTGTTCGAGCAGTTGGAAAGCAGCCTTTCCTCTACATGGGATCACTATTTCGCCCAGGCCCGCATTTATTATGCGGAGCACGGCGACTTGAATGTGCCGCTGCGGTACAGGACGCCGGGCGGCCTGAGCCTGGGCGACTGGGTCCAGACCCAGCGGCGGCTGCGCAAGGGCACGCTCCAATTTGGGACATTGACCCGGCAGCAGATCGACAAGCTGGACAGCATCGGGATGGTCTGGGAGACCCGCTCCGAGACCGCCTGGTCCCGCGGGCTGGGGGCCGCCAGGCGCTACCGCCAAACCTACGGCGACTTGCAGGTCCCGGCCGGATACAAAGACGATACGGGGTTTGCCTTGGGCAACTGGCTCAGCAACACCCGCGCCCGCTACCGGGGCGGAGGTCTGACGCAGGAACAGGCGGCCGAGCTGGAGCAGCTGGGCATCGTCTGGAACGCGATCGACGCCAAATGGGAGCGCTGCTATGCCGAAGCCGCGGCCTACTACGAGCAGCACGGCAACTTGGGATTCCCCAAGAAGTACGTGACCGAGTCGGGGGTTCGGCTGGGGGCCTGGCTGGAAAACCAGCGGGCTGCCTATCTGGAAGGCGCGCTCCCTGCCGATAAGGTCCAGCGGCTGGAAGCCATCGGGATGCTGTGGGAAGGCCGCAACGACCGCCAGTGGCGGCAGGCATACGAGGCGGCCAAACGCTATTACCAACAGTACGGCACACTGGAAGTTCCCTACGACTACACCACGCCCGACGGCCTGCGGCTGGGGCAGTGGGTGGTGCGCCAGCGGATGGCCTACAAAGGCACTCTTTCAGGCAAGGGCAAAGTCAACCGGAAGCCTTTAAGCCCCGAACGCATACAGCTTCTGGACGCCATTGGGATGGACTGGCGGGACGGCGACGCCTGGCAAAGGCATTTCGACGACCTGCTCGCTTATCAGAAAGAGCACGGTACCCTGATCGTACCGGCGTTCTATAAGACGGCGGACGGCTGTTGGCTCAACCGGTGGTTCTGCACCCAGCGGCAGCGCCTGCGGGACGCGCCCGAAAAGCTGACGCCGGACCAGCGCCATAAACTGGAACGGCTTCTGGGCCAGACAGAAAGGACCGATCAATTCCATGCAGGATAGAGGATGGATCGACCTGCATAGTCACGTATTGCCGCAGCTTGACGACGGCAGCGAGTCGGTGGAGATGTCGGTCGCCATGCTGCGCCGGATGGCAGAGCAGGGCGTCGGCGCCGTCTGCGCCACCTCCCACTACTACCGGCAACAAAATTCCATCGAGACCTTCTGCGCGCGGCGGGCGGACGCGCTGGACCGCTTGCTTGTGAACCTGCCCGAGGGCCTGCCCCGCATTTTGCCGGCGGCGGAAGTCGCGTTTTTCTCCGGCATCAGCGAGAAGCCGGACCTCGGCCGGCTGTGCATCCAGGGCACCCGAACCTTGATGCTGGAGATGCCCTTCTCGGACTGGACCGATCTGCAGGTCGAAGAAGTCTCGGCGCTTGTGCTGGACCGCGGGTTCAGCGTGGTGCTGGTCCACCCGGAGCGCTTTTGTTCCAGCAAGGGCAACCGGCAAAAGCTGCGGCAGCTCGAGGAATTGCCGGTGAGCTTGCAGGTGAACGCCGGGACGCTGCTGCACTGGATGGACCGGCGCGTGGGGCTGAACCTGCTGCGGGAAGCGCCCATCCCGCTTCTCGGCAGCGACTGCCACAACCTGACCACCCGGCCACCCAATCTCAAGGAGGGGAGAAAGATCGTCATCCAGAAGCTGGGCAGCGCGTTCCTCGACAAGATGGACGAGAACGCCGCTGATCTGACCCGGCAGACGGCGAACGCGACTACATGAGGCATTCGGACAGGCGGCGGATTAGCCGCAGAGACTTTTTCAAGGCCGCGGGCCTCACCGTGGCGACGCTGGCCGCCCTGGGCGGCGGGGCCTACGCCTTGCAGCGCTGGGATGACAGCCAAAACGCCGTCTCAGTGGCGGACACCGGCCCCGGCAACGACCACCGCGAGGCGGCACAGCTCAAGGAGCTTACTTATAAAGGTAAGACCTACCGGCAGCGGCCCGAGCTGGAAACGTATTTGTTCATGGGCATCGACACGATGGGCGCAGCCGTTGGGGTGAACAGCTACGCCGGCGGCGGCCAGGCCGATGTGCAGATCGTCGCGGTGCTGGACAATGAAGCACGAACCTGGCAGGCTTTGCAGCTCAACCGCGACAGCATCGTCAGGGTGCCGGTGCTGGGGGTGGGCGGCGACATCGTGGCCTACGAGGACGAACAGCTCGCCCTCGCCCACTACTACGGCAACGGCCGCGAGCAGAGCTGCGAAAACACCGTCTTGGCCGTCTCGATGCTGCTGGGCGACCAGCCCATCGACGGGTATATGGCCGTCAATATGGACGCGGTGGGCATCCTCACCGACCTGGTGGGCGGGGTGACGCTGACCGTCACCTCCGACTTTTCGGCCACCGACCCCAGCCTTATGCAGGGCGAGACCATCACCCTGACCGGCGAGCAGGCGCTGACCTACGTCCGCAGCCGCGCCAACATCGACGACGAGACCAACCTCGCCCGCATGAACCGCCAGCGCCAGTATATGACGGCGCTGGAAGAAAAATTAATGCAGAAGGACGCCAATTTTGTGGTGGAAGCCTACGATGCCCTGGCCGACTACATGGTGACGGACATCGCCAGCGGGACCGCCGCTGAAATCGGGGAGCGGATGCAGGATTACACGCAGCTTGAGGTGCTGACCATCGACGGCGAGAACGTGGTCGAGGGGGAGCACTGGGCCTATCATCTGGACGAGGACAGTTTGCAGGAGACGATTTTGCAGCTGTTCTACAACGAAATTTGAGCAGGAGAACGTACAACATGGAGCAACAAAGCGTCAACGAGACAACGATACAGGCCGGCCAGAACGCGCAGCCCGCGCAGGCCGCCCCGGCCGCGCAAGCTGTCCGCCGCCCGCCCGCAAACGACGAGATCGACCTGGTGGAGGTCTTTTACCTGTTCTGGGGCCACGCCTGGCAGATCATCCTCTGCCTGATGCTGGGGGCGATAGCCGCCTTCGGCGTCACAAAGTTTTTGATCACGCCGCTGTACGAGGCGACATCCAGTATTTACATCGTGTCTGCGTCCAATAACTCGGTGGTCAATTTGACCGACCTGCAGATCGGCGCGCAGCTCACCGCCGACTATCAGGAGCTGATGCTCAGCCGGCCGCTGCTGGAGGACGTGATCGAAAATCTGGAATTGACCAATGCCGAGGGCGAGCCGATGACCACCCGCGCGCTGGAAGGCATGATCACGATCACCAACGCGACGGACACCCGCATTTTGGCCATCACTGTGACCAGCCCAGACCCGCAGCAGGCGGCGGACACCGCCAACGAGCTGGTGGAGCAGGCCTGCATCTACCTGCCCCAGATCATGGAGACCGACGAGCCGAATCTGGTCGAGGAAGCCATCGTACCCACGCAAAAAGCCAGCCCCAGCACGGCGCGGAATGTGGTGCTGGGCGGGATGCTGGGGGCCATCCTCTGCTGTGGCGTGCTGCTGGTGCGCTACCTGATGAACGACACCTTCATGACGCCCGACGACATCCAGCGCTACTTTGGCGTCCAGCCGCTGGCCACCATCCCGGAGGCGGACCTGGGGGACTTTGGCCGCCCGGAGAAAAAGCGCGGCTTCTTCAAGAGAAAGGGAGCAAAATGAAAGAACTGGAGATCAACAAATTACCGCAGCTTCCTTTCGATGTGACGGAAGCGCTGAACCAACTGCGCATCAACCTGAGTTTCTGCGGCGACCAGATTAAGGTGATCATGGTGACGAGCAGCGTCCCGAACGAGGGCAAGAGCTTCATCACCATGCAGCTCTGGAAGATGATGGCCGAGGTGGGCACGCCGGCGCTGCTCATCGACTGCGATTTCCGCAATTCCGAGATGCGGCGCAAGTACAGCATCCGCAGCGTGCGCAACGAAAAGCTGCTGGGTGCGCCCCACTATCTGGCCGGCAAGGCCGAGCTGGACGAGGTGATTTACAAAACCAATATCCCCAACGGCTTCATGATCCCGGTGACATCGGCGATTGCGAACCCCACCATCCTGCTGGAAAGCCCCAACTTCACCAAGATGCTGGACTATTGTTCGGAGCGCTTCCCCTATGTGCTGGTGGACACGCCGCCGCTGGGCAGCGTGGCGGACGCGCTGAACATCGCGCGGCACTGCGACGGCAGCGTGCTGGTGGTGCGCAGCGGCGACACCCCGCGCAAGGTGGTGGAGAACTCGGTGCAGCTTTTGCGCCGGGCCGAAAGCCCGCTGCTGGGCATCGTGCTCAACCGCGCCGACGTAAACAATCGCTCCAGCGCGTATTATCACCGCTATTATCACTCGAACTACTATTATAAAGGTTATCGAGGCGGCTATGGTTACGGCCACGGCTCCGCTCACGATAAATCGAACAGCAATGGAGGTAAGTAATATGAAAAAGATCCTTTCTGCAGTGGCGGCGGCCGCTCTGGCTGCAAGCATGGTGATGCCGGCGTGGGCGGCTGTCGCCAGCCCCTTTGGCGGCGCGGAGACCGAGACCCCTGATGTCACCTACACCACCCAGGGCCAGACCGGCGAGACCAGCCAGGCGACCGAGGCTTTCGAGACCATCCAGGACGCCGAGACCACCCAGGAGGGCCTGGAAGCGCTGGAGCTGGGCCTGACGGCCGGCGTGCAGGCCGAGCTGGGCGCAGCCGACGTGAACGAGTACCGCGCCCGTGAGATCGGCGAGGTCTCCATCTCCGCCGAGGGCGCTGCGCCCGTCACCCTCAGCAACCTGTCCGGCGTGACCGCCGCCACCGAGGGCTTCGTGATGTATCTGGGCAGCGACGGCCTGTGGCATTACCTGCCCGTCACCTTCGGCGATCGCAGCGCGACCTTTACCCTGCCTTACTCCACCACCATCATCCTGTATGTCCGGGTGGCTGTGGCGCAGTAAGGACCGTACCGTTTGCCGGCCGTGACCCCGCGCAGGAACAAGCAGCCTTCCCGCAGGGCCGCCCCGGCAACCAACAGAAGAACGTTTGAAAGGCTGCTTTCCGGACACGCGAAACGTGGAGGAGGGCGGCCCTTTCTTTTCTATTGCCTTTTTGGGTAAAACTTGGGTTTATCGGGCGATTTTGGGAGTGTAAGGGGAAAGTTTATGCAGCAGGGTTGGGGGATCGAATCCCACAACGGCTCATGGGAGCCGATCAAATTCGGAAGATATTATGTCAGGATGACGGCAGGCCAAAAGCAATACCTGAAAATACGCGGCATATTGGAACGGTTGATGGCAGTTCTGGCTTTGGTGCTGCTTTCGCCGCTGTTCTTGGTCGTAAGTATTGCGCAAAAGATGAGCGCGCCGGATGAGCCGGTTTTCTTCAAACAGAAACGTGTTGGAAAAGACGCGCACTGTTTTAACATCGTGAAATTTCGCACCATGAAAAGCTCGGCGCCCAAAAATGTGGCGACCGGCGATCTGGAAAGCCCGGAGCGCTACATTTCAAAGCTGGGACGCTTCCTGCGCGATACCAGCATCGACGAGCTGCCGCAGCTCATCAACGTGGCGCGCGGCGAAATGGGCCTGATCGGCCCGCGGCCGCTTGTGTACACGGAGCGTCAGATCCGCTTCCTGCGGCGTTGGTATGGAATCTACCAGGTCAAGCCCGGCATTACAGGCTGGGCGCAGGTGAATGGGCGCGATACGGTCGATGTGTATGACAAGGTATTTTATGACCGGGAATATGTGCAAAAAGTGGGCCTGCTTTTTGATATAAAAATTATCCTGAAAAGCGTGGCTGTTGTGCTGGGGCATCACGGTATCGTGGATGGGAAGATTGACCCGCAGATTCGGCGGGAGAGTATCGTGCTGCTGCGGGAGAGCGAGCTGCTTACCCATGTGCAAAATGATGAAGAAGAGGAAGTTGTATGATGAGACATGTTTTTATAGTTGGCAGTAAAGGAATTCCGGCCCAGTACGGGGGATTTGAAACATTCGTTGAAAATTTGACGGCAGGAAAGAAAAACGCCAACATTATGTATCATGTGTCCTGTATGAATAATGATGAGAAACATTTTATGCATAATGGCGCGGATTGCTTTAATGTACGAGTTCCTCTCCCTGGAGCACCTGGGCGTATTTTTCATGTTGGACTGGTTTTGGATCAAGTAGAGGAGTGGGCTAAGCAGCATCGCAATGAGAAGGTTACTGTTTACATTTTGGGTTGTAGAATTGGGCCTTTACTTATTCCGCATGCAAAAAAATTGCATAGACTTGGCGTGAAAATCTACTGTAATCCAGATGGTTTAGAGTGGAAACGCAGCAAGTGGAGCGCACCTGCTAAGGTGTTTCTGCGATACTGTGAGAAATGTCTGGTGGAAAAAAGTGATTTGGTTATTTGCGATTCATTAAGTATCGAAAAATACATTAAGTCCACATATGGAAAAAAAGTAAAAGATACTACATATATTGCGTACGGTGCATATACTGATAGGTCTCAGTGTAGCGATAGTAAATTGAATGAATGGTACAGTCAATATGAATTGTCTAAGAGTAATTACTACTTGATTGTAGGTCGTTTTGTCCCAGAGAATAACTATGAAACGATGATAACTGAATTCATGCGAAGCCAAACAAAAAAAGACCTAGTTGTTATTACCAATGTTGAACATAATCATTTTTATGAAGAATTGAATAGAAAAACGGGATTTGAAAACGATAGTCGAATCAAGTTTGTGGGAACGGTGTATGACCAGGAGCTATTGAAAAAAATTAGAGAGAACGCATACGGTTATTTACATGGACATGAAGTTGGTGGAACAAACCCGAGTTTATTAGAGGCGCTGGCAAGTACACAAATCAATCTGCTTTTTGATGTTGGTTTTAATAAGGAAGTTGGAGAAGACGGAGCAATATATTGGAATAAAACAGAAGGTGATTTAGCTGCTGTAATAGAAAGAGCTGACTTAATGAGCGAAAGTGAGATTAAAGACTTGGATCGGCGTAGTTTGAATCGAGTGAAGAAAGCTTACAGTTGGCAGAATATTTGTGGTAAATATGAAGATATATTTTTCGTCAATTAATTGAATAATATGAGAATTGCGTTGTATTATTCCTGGATAAGATAAGGATAACATATGAAGATTCTACATGTTTCTTTAGGGCTGCCTCCATTTAGAACAGGTGGATTAAATCGGTATTGCTTGGATTTAATGAGAGAACAGAAGGTACAAGGGGAAAATGTAGCACTTTTATACCCAGGAGAATTTGCTTTAGGAGGAAATACTAAAATCAAACAAACAGCGAATATAGAGTTCCAAGTTTTTAGAATAGTAAATCCACTTCCACTTGCGTTGACTAGCGGTATTTCAGATCCAATCCGCTATATGAAACCATGCAAAAATCCAGAAGCATATCAGAGATTTCTTCTTGAAAACAGGCCGGATATTATACATGTTCACAGTTTTCAAGGAATTCATAAAGAATTTTTTGAGATTGCGCAGAAACTGAAAATTAAAATGGTTTTTACAACGCACGATTACTATCCGTTCTGTCCATGCTGTGTGCTACTTCAGCGCAATGGGACAGTATGTTCGGGCCCGAAAGACGACAAATGTGCATTGTGCAATCAAGGACGTGGATTTTCTGAAGCGAAAGAATATATTATGCAGTCAAGGCTTTATGAGAAGTTGAAGTACAACTGTATTGTTCAAAAAATACGATCTTGGCAAGTTAAACAAATGGAACAAGAAAGATTTGAGACGGATATGATAGATGAAAGCTTGAGTGAGAGTAAGAAACAGCAATACGGCAGACTTCGCCAATATTATTTGGACATTTTGCGGTGTATGAACAAAATACATGCAAATAGTATAACAGCACAAAATATCTACCAGAAATTTAGTCCAAACAGTAACTACTGTCAACTTGGAATTACCCATGCAGGAATTGAACAGAAAGAACATATATTAGATAAAAATATGCTCCGTTTTGGATATGTAGGAGGTCCGAAGCGATATAAAGGATTAGAGGTCCTTTTGAAAGCTATTTCAATTATAGAAGATAAAAATATTACTAATTATGAGTTGTGGTTATATGGGGCGGATTATCACGAATATAAATCTAAGAATCCACATATCCATAACGGGGGAACATATACGCAAGAAATAGAAAATATAGTTTGGTCTTCGTTTGACATACTAATTGTTCCAAGTCAGTGCTATGAAACATTTGGATTTGTGGTGACGGAAGCAATAGCTCATGGAGTTTCGGTTATTTGTTCTGATCTGGTTGGCGCAAAACAGTTTCTCAGTGAGAAAGACATATTCAAACATGACTCTGCTGAGGATCTTGCGAATTGTATGTTAAAATCTCATGCAGTTCCCCAGGTTTCTCAAGATATGATTTCTATGGAAAGACATACCTTACAAATAAAAAAAGTTCTGTATTCTGTATGTTGAATGAGGGGATAGAAAATGAAGAAGATTCTCATGTCAGCATTTTCATGTCAGCCAGGTAAGGGGAGTGAGCCGGGTGTAGGATGGAACTGGTCTATTCAGGCAGCTAAAAATGCGGAAGTATATGTATTAACCAGATCGAAAATGAAACCATATATTGAGGCAGTTGAACTTCCAGGAGATATAGCGAATAATATTCATTTCCTTTACTGTGATTCTTCAAAAAGACTTAGAAAGTGTACAATATATTTAGAGTACATACATTGGCAGTACGTTGCATACCGGTATGCGAAAAGATTGTGTAAGAAAATCACCTTCGATTATGTATGGCATATTACTTGGGGCAACATGTTTTTGCCCACATGGATGTATAAGCTCCCTGTAGATTTTATATGGGGACCAGTGGGTGGGGCAGAACAAGTTCCAAAGGAGTTTTGGGATGAATTCCCGCTAAAAAATCGGATTATTCACCAATGTAAATATTATATGGGAAAGGGAATGTGGTGGATACCGTGGGTTACTAAACCAGCTAAACATGCTCGAATTATAATTGCAAGAACATCTGCAACAAAGGATCTTTTTCCAAAATTAATCCGAGAAAAAGTGGTTGTACATTTAGAAGCATGTGTTATAGAAGAAAAAGATTTTTATTATCCAGATGATACAGGAGATATTCTTGATAAGGGAAGTGGAAAAAATATTATATATACAGGGCGAATCTGTGATATTAAAAATCTTCCGGTTCTTATTCCTGTAATGGCCGTAGTAACTAAAAAGTTTCCCGATGCACGGTTACATATTATAGGTGATGGAGACATGGCCCCGATGCTTAAAAGATTAACCAAAGAGAATGGCTTGGAAAAGACGGTCATTTTTTACGGTAACGTTGAAAGGGCGCAATTATTAAAAGCAGTAAGTCAATCGGATATATTTGTATTTCCAAGTTTAAAAGAAGGTGCATCTTGGTCTTTGCTAGAAGCTATGCACTTTGAATTACCAATTGTAGCCTTTGATACGAATGGAATGCATGATACATTATCTGATGAGTCAGCAATTTTAGTTCCGCTAGAAGGGAAAAATCCAAAAGAAGCTGCCGAAGCATTTGTTCAAGATACAATGATGTTGATGAATATGTCCAATGATGAGATTAAATCTCTAGGAAAACGTGCTCACGAAAGATTGGTCAAGGTTCATTCAGCTAAAGGTGTGGCGTCTTTTATCGAAAAAATGTGTAATGATCCAGAATAATATAGAAAAGAATAATTTGAATCAAAATTAAAATGATAATAAATGATAAAAAGCATGGATTTATTATGGAATTGTATTTGCTAATAGTGTCAACTGCAATTCCAGGGAATCTCGGAAACTATACCCGTTTTATTTTAGTAGCGGTGCTTGTGCTAACTGAGGCTTTAAAAAATCACGGGAAGATTAAAATTCACTTATTTCCTGGGAGCACATGTTATATTGTGTTTGTTGTTGTGTGCTTATTAGCAGGATTAAAAGAATTGTTCGTCGAAAATGCTTCTATCTGGTTTTTTATAAGAGATATTATATTGATCTCTGTCTATGGACTGGAGTGGTTAGCTGTATATCAAATTGCATGTAGAATTAAATTGCAAGAAATGTGGTACACCGCAGCAGTAGCAATAACGTCAATAACTATTATTTTGCTATTTAATGCTTTTATAAGAATATTTAATGGGGCTACTACATTTGGCGCTTTTTCAGACGGATCACTACAAGCACAATGGGCGTTGGCATTAGGAATATTTATTTTTACACTTCCTCCGTCTGAGATGTCTGGATGTTTTTTTGGTCGCAAAATAGATAAAATTATTTTATTATTGCAAATTGTGGTATCTGTTCTTTCTTTTTCGCGTACACTTTTTCTCATTTTGGGATGTCTTTTCCTCCCGATGAGTTTCCAAAGAAAAAATATAAAAAACATCGCAAGAATTGTAGCACTTATTGGCTTTGGCTTAATGGGAGTGGTGATTTTTCTTCCAGATGTGTTTGGAACGTTCTATCATAAACTGATTAATTCTTTTGGCGAAATTAGTGCAAGCAATCGATGGACACTTGACTACATTGTACAAAATTGGAGAGGTTATGAAGTATACTGTGCCAGACAAACATTTTTGAATTATTCAGGATTTGAATCATTGTTTGGAAAAGGATTTGGGGCGACAGTGGAAACGCGTTATGCCTGGCTTGTAACTGGAGAATCACAATTACCTTTTTTACACAACGGATATTATACAGCATTGATTAAAGGTGGTCTGGTGGGACTGACACTATATATTATGTTATTTATAATGCAATTATTATTTGTGTCGAAGCAAAAAGAATTTGATATATTTCAAAGAAATTTATATATAGGAATCGTTGTTGCTTTGGCATTTACTTCGATTGCAGTCCAGGGCGTTTATTTTGGAAGTATGTATATTTTACCTTGGGCTATAATAACATGTTTTGTAGCTAGATTTGAAAATAGTAATAATGGCAAGGATGACTTTTAATTAATATAGAGCTTAGAGGTAAAACCGTAGTTTCTTTTAATTGCTAGAGGTGTCGTCATATGAATATTATAGCTGCGTATCTTCCTCAATTTCATTGCATTCCTGAAAACGACAAATGGTGGGGAAAGGGCTTTACAGAATGGACTAATGTGAAAAAAGCAAGACCATTATTTGAGGGGCACAGACAACCTAGAAGACCACTAAATAATAATTACTATAATCTCCTTGATGATGGGAATAAAACTTGGCGTTGGCAAATTGATCTCGCCAAAGAATATGGTATTTTTGGATTTTCAATTTATCATTATTGGTTTAATGGAAAATTGCTTCTCGAACAACCAGTAGAAAACTTTTTAAAAGATAAAACGCTTGAAATGCCATTTTGTATTTGCTGGGCTAATGAAAAATGGACAAACGGATGGGTCTCCAGTGAAAACCGAGTTTTAATGGAACAGGATTTTTCGGATAAAGAAGATTGGATAAATCATTTTATGTATTTGCTGCCCTTTTTTCAAGACAAGAGATATATCCGCATTGATAATAAACCGTTGATGATTATTTATGTTCCTTACTTAATGGAAAAATATCTTGAGCCGTTTTTAAAATGTTGGAGAGAATTGGCAGAAAAGAACGGAGTAAATGGTATTACATTTGCATTTCAACATGTTAGAAATTATAATGATCCGAAGTTTAAGAAAGAATTGTTTGATTATGGGATGGAATTTCAACCAGATTTCGCGCTATCTCGAAAAGTAGAAAACAGAAACTTTATCCAAGCCGCGAAAGAAACTACCGTTAACAAGATGTTCAAATTGTCCTCTTGGCTTCAAAAAAACTATGGAATTTATATCCACAGAAGAAGAAATCAACGTGACGTAAAAAGATTCTCATATGACGAGGTATGGGAGAAAATCTTAAGTCTCCAGCCGGAAGGTGGGAATATTATTCCAGGAGCGTTTGTTGATTGGGACAATACTTCAAGAAAAGGAAAGGCTGGTTCGGTTGCTGTTGGAGTGACACCAGAAAAATTTTATGGATATCTCAAAAGACAAATTATACATGCAAAGACTGTATATCACCAAAATTATATGGTACTATTCGCGTGGAATGAATGGGCAGAATCAGGATATCTTGAACCTGATGAGGATAATCAATACAAGATGCTGTCTGCTGTAAAACATGCACTCATTGATACCGGAGAATTTCCAATTAGATGAGAAGGAAAATAATTTAAAATGAAAGCATTGCTCAAAAATTTGTCGTATAGTATCTGCTCGAATTTAATCAACTTCTTATTGGCAGTGGTTGTTACTTTTGTTTCTCCTAAGATTTTGACTGTCCAACAGTATGGGTACTTTCAACTGTATCTTTTGTACTCGGGATATATCGGAGTTTTGCATTTTGGTTGGGCAGATGGGATTTTTTTAAAGTATGGAGGACAATATTATAATAAACTGGATAAAAAAACATGTAGCGGGCAATGCCGTTTGAATTTTATATTTGAAATTATAATCAGTATTGTTTTCTTAATGATGGCATTACTGATGCCAAATGAACTAGACAAAAAAATAATACTATGCTGTGTGGCACTTGAAATATCGTTTTGTTTGCCGTGTACCTTGCTCCAATATTTGCTGCAAACAACAAACCGAGTAAAAGAGTATGCTATATCATTGTTGGTTGGAAGATTTTTTTATGCAATATGTGTTGGATTAATCGTTATCTCAAATGGTAGTACATATATTGCTCTTGTTGCCGCTGATATGCTGGGCAAGCTGATTACTTTTATTGGGACATTTTATTATTGTAGAGATATTATTTTTTCAAAACCTCCTCAAATATTAGATGCGGTTCATGATGCTATATTAAATATTAAAATTGGTGTGGCATTAGTGATCGCCAACATTGCTGGCTCACTTATTATTGGAGTCGTCCAGTTGGCTATTGAGGAGAAATGGAGTGTCGAAGTTTTCGGTAAAATAGCATTTACTATTTCGGCTTCTAATTTCTTGATGGTTCTTATTCGTGCAATTGCTTTGGTTGTGTTTCCTGTATTAAAAAGGATTCCCGCGAACAAGCTGCCGCAAATATATAGTAGCTTACGAATTGCTTTAATGATTCCCTTGTTTGGAATGCTGATGGTATATTATCCGGCTCGAAAATTGTTGTCATTGTGGTTGCCCCAGTATAATGAAGGTCTTCGTTATATGGCATTATTATTTCCAATGTGTATTTTTGAGAGTAAGACAAGTTTATTGATTGAAACATATATAAAAGCGATTCGTAAAGAACGATGGCTGTTAGAAACTAATGTATTGACTTTGTTGATTGCAATACTGAGCACGATTGTATCGGTTTTTATTTTGCAAAATCTGACACTTGCGGTGATTTCTATTGTTGTTTTATTAGCATTTCGTTGTATAAGACTGGAAATGAAGTTGACCAAAGAAATACATGTGGCGGTGTATAGAGATATATTGTTAGAGATTATAATGAGTATAACGTTTATTATTTGTAGTGGAAGCATACAAGGATTTAGGGGATTTTTGACTTATTTAATAGCTTATTTATCTTATCTAATTGTGAATCGAAATGGGATGCAAGAAGTTTGGCTTACTATTAAAAGCATATCAGGAAATCTGTTAAAAAAAGGTGGATGAGTGTAGATACTGGGGCATTTCTACACTGGTAGTTTATGTGGGGAAGCCAACGTTGAACTCACCGCAAACCTTGCCTGTAAAGCTAGCGATTTCCTTAGTTGGTACTGTATAAGGTTGTTGCGTTAGCGCTATGGCGACAGTGAACCATCTTGTTATAGAGGGAAAGCATCTAATACTTCAGTGTGTGCTTGAATTTTGTTGGTAAAGGCGCTGATAACGTAAAGTGCGAGTGACTATGCGTATAGGATGGCCGACGTTCTGAGGGCATACCGTCTGCATTCTGAGCAGCGTTACTATCTCTAAAAATAGGTCGGATAAGGTGGTGAAGATCATCCAGAGCTATACAGGGGTTGTGAATAAGATGGTGTGGAGAAAATATTGATATTGCAAAAGATAGAGAGGTATTTTTTATGGGCAAGTATTTCGGCACCGACGGCTTCCGCGGGGAAGCCAACATTGCATTAACGGCTGACCACGCCTACAAGATCGGGCGCTTCCTCGGGTGGTACTACGGGATGCTGCGCGAGCGCAGCGGCGACAGCGAGCCGCCCCGCGTCGTGATCGGCAAGGACACCCGGCGCAGCTCGTATATGTTCGAGTACGCGCTGGTGGGCGGCCTGGTGGCGTCGGGGGCGGACGCCTATCTGTTGCACGTCACCACCACCCCCAGCGTGGCCTACATCGCCCGGGTGGATGACTTCGACTGTGGCATCATGATCTCGGCTAGCCACAACCCCTATTACGACAACGGGATCAAGCTCATCAACTACTGCGGCGAAAAGATGGACGAGGAGACCCTGCAACTGGTGGAGGATTACCTGGACGGCAAGCTCCATGTGTTTGATAAGGACTGGCCTGAGCTGCCTTTCGCGCACCGCGACCGCATCGGCTGCACGGTGGACTATGTGGCGGGCCGGAACCGCTACATGGGCTATCTGATTTCCCTGGGCATCTACTCGTTCCGCGGGGTGAAGGTGGGCCTGGACTGCGCCAACGGCAGCAGCTGGAACATTGCAAAATCCATCTTTGATGCTTTGGGGGCAGATACATACGTCATCAACAATCAGCCCAACGGGTTGAACATCAACCTGAACGCCGGTTCCACCCACATTGAAGGGCTGCAAAAGTTCGTGGTGGAAAAGGGTCTGGACGTGGGCTTCGCCTATGACGGCGACGCCGACCGCTGCCTCTGTGTGGACGAGAAGGGCAATGTGGTGGACGGCGACGCCATCCTCTACATCTATGGCCGCTACATGAAAGAGCGGGGCAAGCTGACCAACAACACCATCGTCACCACCATCATGTCCAACTTCGGACTGTACAAGGCGCTGGACGAGCTGGGCATCGGCTACGCCAAGACCCCTGTGGGGGACAAGTACGTCTATGAGTACATGACCAAGAACGGCTGCCGCATCGGCGGCGAGCAGTCGGGGCACATCATTTTTTCCAAGTATGCCACCACCGGCGACGGCATCCTGACCAGCCTCAAGATGATGGAGGTCATGCTGGCCCGCAAAAAGAAGCTCAGCGAGCTGGCCGCGCCGTTTAAGGTGTATCCGCAGGTGCTGGATAACGTGCGGGTGAGCGACAAGCAGGCGGCCCAGGCCGACCCGGATGTGCAGGCCGCGGTGGCTAAAGTGGCCGAGACTCTGGGGGACGCCGGCCGCATCCTGGTCCGGCCTTCCGGCACCGAGCCGGTGGTCCGGGTCATGGTGGAAGCGCCGGAGCAGGCCACCTGCCAACGGTATGTAGATGAGGTGGCCGCCGTGATCCGCGCCAAGGGCTACGGCATCGCATGACAGCGCGTTTTGGCATGAGCTGTGGGACGGCAACAACGGCAACCTCTCGGTACCGCAAACAGGCGGCGCAGTACGACCTGGTGCGCGCCGCCTATGAGGTGCCCCGCGTGTGAACTCTGGTAAATTGTTGCAGGCTGGCCTTGCATCCGCCCCTTGCGGCAAATGCGGCCAAATGCCTGCCCTTCCTTTGCACAATCCTCTCTGCTGTGATACAATAAAACAAAACCACACAGGAGGGGCCGCAGATGCCAGACAAAAAGACCACCGACCAGCAGGCAGCCGCGAAGCGCTTTGCCCAGGTCTGGAAAGACCGCGGATATGAAAAGGGCGACAGCCAGACCTTTTGGCTGTCGCTGCTGCACGATGTGTACGGGGTGGAGCACCCCGGGGAGTTCATCTCGTTTGAGGAGCAGGTGCACCTCGACCACACCAGCTTCATCGACGGGACCATCCCCGCCACCCACGTCATGATCGAGCAAAAGAGCCTGGGCAAGGACCTGCGCAAGGCCATCACCCAGTCGGACGGGTCCAAGCTGACCCCCTTCCAGCAGGCCAAGCGGTACTCGGCAGAGCTGCCCTATTCCATGCGGCCGCGGTGGATCGTCACCTGCAACTTTGCCGAGTTCAACGTCTACGACATGGAGCGGCCCAACGGCGAGCCGGAGATCATCTACCTCAAAGACCTGGAGAAGGAATACTACCGCCTGCAATTTCTGGTGGACATCGGCAACGACGACGTGAAAAAGGAAATGGACATTTCCTTGCAGGCCGGCGAGCTGGTGGGCGCGCTCTATGACAAAATCTTGGCGCAGTACAAGGACCCCGCCGACCCCCACAGCCTGAAAAGCCTGAATATGCTCTGCGTCCGGCTGGTGTTCTGCCTGTACGCCGAGGATGCCGGCATCTTTGGCGGGCACGGCAAGTTCCACAACTACCTCAAGCGGATCGCCGAGCGGAACATCGCCACTAGAGGTAGTGTCAAGTATTTTTCGCAAAATGGTTTGCAGACTCTGGTGTGAGTGAAGTCAGCCGGCAATGGAGGCATCCTCAAGGGCAGCCTCCAGGTGCTTCATGTTCATGTACTTCTTGTTGCCCCACTGGGTGCCGGCCACATAGCGCAGCCGGGCGCAGACCAGCATGAGGGCGGAGTTGCCGTCCGGGAAACTGCCCACCACGCGAGTGCGGCGGCGGATCTCCCGGTTGAGTCTCTCAATGACGTTATTGGTACGGATGCGAGTCCAGTGTTCGCTAGGAAAATCGCAGTAAGTCAGCGTTTCCTCAATGCCATCCTCCACCTTCTTGGCCGCCTCTTTCAGCTTCATAGAGCGCAGTTGCTCCACCACGGCTTTGGCTTTCTCCCGGGCAGTTTTCTTGCTTTCCTGTGCGTGGATCGCCTTGAGCATCTTTGCCACCAGCTTCACCTTGGAGCGAGGCGTTACTGAGAACACATTACGGTAAAAGTGTACGGTACAGCGCTGGTACTTGGCCTCTGGGAATACTTCTCCCACAGCCTCCAGCATACCAAGACACTTGTCGCCAACCACCAGCTTGACTCCATCCAGGCCACGGCTGCGGAGCCACTGGAAGAAGCTGCCCCAGCTGGCCTTGTCTTCCTTCATGCCCTCGGCGGCACCCAAAACCTCACGGTATCCGTCCTCATTCACCGCGATCGCCACCAGAATGGCCACATTTTCAAACTCTCCGCCCCAGTTACGGCGCAGGTAGATCCCATCCACATAGACATACGGATAGCGCCCACCTTGCAGAGGGCGGTTGCGCCAATCCTCAATGTGGGCATACGCTTTCTTGTTCAGCTCGCTGATGGTGGCCGGAGATACCTTGCTGCCCCACAGCGCCTCGGTAATGTCCTCCACGCGCCGGACGGATACGCCTGCCAGGTACATCTCAATGAGAGCTTCTTCCACACTGCTCTCCCGACGGCGATACCGCTCAATAATGGTAAGCGCCTCACGAAACAGCGTACTTGTCAAACCCGGTCTCCAAGTGAGAGAATAATTCCATGTAATGGCCGTGTAATTTTGAGAGCGGTCTTAAAAATACACAGCCACTCCATGGAACGATTTTCTCACTGGGAGACTGGGCTTGGCAAGTACACTGTTTCGTGAGGCGCTTACGTAGGCTGCGCTTTGCTCGCCCGTGACCGGGTCCTGAACAGGAATCGAGTCGCCAGCCCAGTCCACCTGCATAGCATCCCCCGGCTTGTGCTGGATGCGCATGGTTGCCCTTGTAACGCGTGCCCAACGGCGGTACCGTTCGCCAAACTGGGTGCTCATGTACGGCTTCTGACCGGTCTCATTGCACTTCGCGCAGTATTCTTCCCAGAGCAGCGTCAGGGTCACGCCCGACCGGGCCAGTTCGCGGTGGATGTACGGATAGTCTGGTTCGGCGTATTGGCTGGATGCCTTGTGCTTGTTTGGGAAGAGAAGCTGTTCCAGCTCGGCGTTGGCGATGTCGTCGGGGAGGGGCCAGGTTAGATTCCTATCTTTGGCCGCTTGTTGTACTGCACGGATCGTGTTATCGGAGCAATGCACGCTGTTACGGATTTGCCGCTAGCTCTGGTTCAGTGACAATCGGTAGAGAATTTCTTTGTAATTTACCATTTTTTCCTCCATGAATGATGATTAGTCGCACATAGATGGTGCGCGTAACCATTATAGAGGAATTTCCCTGAGATGTCGCTTTACAGCGTGAAAGTGTCGCTAAAACTCCGTGCAGGTGTCGCTCAGCGTCCGATTTTTGCAGATCTACCAAAATAGGCCGGCCGCAGGAATAGCAGCGCCCTTCCTGGCGCTCCCAGATGGCGCGGTAAGGACCTGCCACGTTGCGGATCTCCCGCGTGTGCAGGCGGTTTTCGTGGTAATCACGATTTGTGAACGGGTTCTCATTGGTTTTTGGCTTTTTTATAGTCAGAAGAACGGTATCGGCCAGCCGAATGAGGCGGACGCTTTTGTCATCTGGAAGGGCATAGCAATACCGGCCATCTGATTCCTGATACCAATATTTAGCTTTGAGTTTTGCAAGCGCCATCTTCGGGTGGCGCTTTCTTGCAGCCTCCAGCAATGCGGTCTGTACCGCGGCGTCTACCTTGCGGAAAGCCGCCGTGGCGTCGGTGCAGCGTAAGCGCTCCATAATCCCCCGACTGTAAAAAAGTACCAACCTGTGAGAAAATAAGACAAAGTATCAAAAGTCTTAGAAATCTGAGAAGTCTCACAGGGGGTAAAAAATGAGCAACCAATATCGGGAACTAAAAAAGCAGCATTACCTCAACCTGCTGCGGGAGTGCGCCCGCAGTGGGAAGAATAAACGGGAATGGTGCGCACAGGCCGGTGTAAAATATTCGACCCTCATGAGGTGGCAG
>NZ_NFHX01000031.1:0-27190 GCF_002161515.1 Faecalibacterium sp. An58 | reverse complement strand
TGGGCGGAAACAGTCTCCTTAGTTGCCTCAGCATCCGCCACCACCTGCCGAATAAAAGGGTCGCTATCCAGCTTTTCCGGATCTACAAGCTGGCCGTTCACAATGCCGCGCTCGGCCAGCTTTTCCCGCAAAATTTCTCCTTCCGTGGGAACCGTCTGCTCCGCCTCGTCCCAATATTGCCCCGTGGCGATCAGGACGTGGATGCGCTTTTCTACCTCCGGCCATTTCAGACGTTGCTCCTGTCCGTTGGGATAGGAACGCAGCTTGACGCCGCTGGCATCGTAGTCGAGGAAGCCATTACTGCCATCCTGAAACGTCCAGCTGCAGCCACCGGTGCCGTATTCCTGTTTCAGGAATTCAACGCGCTCTTTCTGCGTGTGATTTCCAGCGTAGTAGGCCGCAATACGCGCTTTGCCGTTTTCAAACCCGCTGCCGGAGGCCAGGGCCGCCCGCCAATCCGCCTCGGAAAAAGAAAAAGCGGAGACTTGTTCGGCCTCCGCTCGCTGGTCGATTTGTTCGATTTGCTCCGCCTCGGTGGGGAAAAAACTCAGCTGTAAATCAGTTCGTTCCGGATCATTTCCTCGGCCTGCGCCTTGCAGGCGTTCATCCGGCCGGTCCACTGCATCGGGTCGCGGGCTTTCAGCTCCTCCGTCGCCCCCGCCGCCTGCGTCAGCGCGAGCATCATCTGTTCGAGCCGCTGCTTCGCCGCTTGGTCGATCTCCGCCAGATGCGGGTACAGCTTCCCGCTCAGGAGCAGGTGGTTGTAAAGGACGGGACAGTTCTCCTTGAGGAACGTCCGGCGCATCCGCCCGTACTTGCCCAGAGGCGGCGGCTGGTTCAGCTCGATGTTCGGGACCAGATAATCCCCGTTGCGCCTGTACTCGATATTCATGCTGCTCATCCCAAAGTCTCCTTTCTTCTGCGATGTCGCGTTCCACCTGCCGGACCACCGCTGCGATCTGCAGCAGCACCTCGCGGCTACTCTCGCTGACGGCGGTGCCCAGGGCGGCCACGGTAGCCGGCGTATTGAACTCATAAATGTTTCGGAACGTTTCAGGTCCAAAGTGGTTTTCCGGGGCGTACCCACACCGGGACAAAAGGGCGAAGGTGGTGCTGGCTGTGACGACCTGCTTGAAGGCAAGCCCTCTGTTGAGTTCATCGTACTCCTCCAGCATGGAATTTGCAAGGATGCCGCCGATCTCCTGCTCGTGGCCGGCCCAGTAGGCGTCCGCAAGCGTTCCCGCTGTATCTGCCAACTGCTGGGGCAGGGTGTCTGCGGCGGTGCCATAACGGCGCTCCAGCATAGCCTTCACCGGGATTCCATGCCGATCCTCCAGCGTCCACAGCCAGGGATCACGAGAATTGGGCCGGGTACCGGTGTCGGCCAGATCAAACACATACCGCAGGCGCAGTCGGTCGCCCACATCGTCCAGCAGGGCGATGCCCTTGGAGCCGCGCCGGACATAGCGGTTCATGCGGTCGTTCCAGACGTCATAACTGGCGCAGGCGGTGGCGTCGGGCCGCTGGGCATAGATCATGAGCTGGTCAGGGTAAGGGTACTTGTACAGCCTGCCGACTGTCGCCAAAAAGCCCGCCCAGCGCTCCCAGTTTCCGGTCAGGCGGCGGGCAGTGTCCTCGGCGAGTTGCGCGTAGTAGAGTGTTTTTTCGGACATGAAGCCTCCTTCCTTTTATTCCCGGCCCCTTTCTTTGGGCTTGCGGGGTAGTTTGGCCGCAGCCTCTTTGGGCCGCGTTTCTTTTAGCTCTTTTAACACCGATTTTCTCAGCATCGGCTTGAGGGGATGTTTCCAACGGCTGAAAGTCACATCCTTCGGCTCCATCGCACCCGGTTCATAGGCGCGGACCCGGTCAAAGCCCAGGTCTTTCCGCATCTGCTTCAAGATGCCCATGACCTCGGGGCTTTGGTTGAGGGACGCCATCCGGGTATAATCGTCCACCAGGTAGTTTTGGCCCTGGCGGACATGGAGCAGATCGGCAGCGCTGGGCGGTTCCTCCCGCTGGATGCCAAAGGTCAGCCGGGCGCCCGGCAGGTCTTCGCTATTGTAGGGTTCCGAACGCAGCTCTCGGAAACGGTCCACAGCCTGCTCGTAGGTGTTGTAAAACTCGATGGGCGTGTAGGGTTTGCTCCCCGCTGCACCGGTCCAGGTGGCAAGGTCGGGGATGATATAGCACTGCCATTTGCTGTCTTTTTCGTCTGCCATAAGCCCTCCCTCTCAAATAAAATCCGGGTACAGTTCCAGCGCGTCAAACTCGGCGTCGGTCATGTCGGCCAGCTTATCCAGGGTGCTGTCGGTCAGATCCCGCAGCTCCATTTCAGACCAGGTGAGATAGCTGCGCATCTCGGTCAGAACCTCGATCAGCCGCTCCCGGTTGCCAGTGTTGTAAAGGGCCATGAGGTTGACTTCTTCGTAGGTGAAGTTTTTCATCGTGCGTCCCTCTCTTTATGCTTCTTGGTTTTAGCCTTGGGTGCGGCCTCTTTGGCCTGCTTTATTTGAGCGGCCACCGACTTTTGAGGCCGGGCCGCCTCTTTCATCTGCTCCAAAAAGCCCGGCAGCTCCTTGAAACCGATCCCGTCTACATAGAACGTCCCGGCCTGGCCTTCGCGGTTCAGCACGACCACATCGCTGACCGAAAGGCTGTGCCCCCTAAAATCCGGCGGACGCTTCAAATTGAACGTGAGGTACAGTTCTTCCAATGCCTCCGCGTTGCTCATGCCGTAAAAGTACGCCGGGGTGTTGGCAAAGTAAACGGCCTCGTAGTGGTCGGGATTCGGTGTCTTGCCCATCTGCTCCAGACGGGCAAAAGATTCAAACCGCACATCTGTGGCCTCCGGCCCGTCTTTGAGCTGCAAAATCAGATAAACGTTGCTTTCGGCGGCGAAAAACCGCTCCAAAACATCCTGCATCATCGTGCACCCCCGTTCTCAAATTCCAGACTGAACTTGGCCCGGCCGTCGGTCTCGGTGGTCATCAGGACGGAGGCGTTGTAGGTCTTGCCGGTGCGCTGGCTCTTGCAGTCCTTGAGGCGGGCGCGGCCGTCCCGCAGGAGCTTGTCCACCACCTGCCGGGTGGGGCGCTTGCCGAGGCGGTTGAAAAAGGCGTTGTCCTTCCAGATCACAAAGCGGCACTCGCGGCTTGCGCAGAAAAAGCCCTTTTCCCGCTCGGCTACCTCCGAGCCGCAGTGCGGGCAAGTTCCAACCACGGATGCGCCAGGCGTGGCCTTGGCGGGAGCATTGGGGGTATCAGCATACTGACTAACAAGATTTTTCATCATAGATTCGATTTCCTCCATAAACTGTTCGGGCACATACTGGCCCTTCTCGATTTGTGTGAGCTTCGTTTCCCATTCAGCGGTCATAGCCGGGGATCTGAGCTGTTCGGGCATGGCCGCAATGAGGCCGCAGCCCTTTTCAGTGGGGATCAGGTGCTTGGTTTTACCGCTGCCCTCCCGGGCAAGAAAACCTTTCTGTACCAGCTTTTCGATGGTGGCCGCCCGGGTGGCAGGCGTCCCGACGCCCCGGCGCTCGGCTTCTTCCGGCATGGTGTCTGCGCCGGCAGATTCCATGGCCGCCAGCAGGGTGTCCTCGGTGAAGTGCTTGGGCGGGGTGGTGCGGCCCTCTTTCAGCTGGGCAGAGAGAATAGCCAGCGCTGCTTGTTCTGGCGGAACGTCCAAATTTTCCTCGATCTTTTCAGCGGTATCTCCAAGAATGGCCCTCTCCACAGCCTTCCAGCCCTCGTCCAGAACCGTCTTGCCTTTGGCCGTGAAGGTCTGTCCGGCGCACTCAAACTGCACTGTGGTTTCAGCGTAGCGATACGGCTCGCCCACAGCGGCCAGCAATCGGGCGGCGATCAGGCGGAGAATACTGGCCTCGCCAGCAGGCAAAGAAGAAAGGTCAGCCCTGGCCACGCTCTGCGTCGGCAGAATGGCGTGGTGGTCGCTGACCTTTTGGTTGTGGATGACCTGCTTTGCATGGACCGGAATAGCACCCCGGAAACCGAACGCTGCCGCCGTGTCCATGACCAGGCCGGGCAGGCCCGCCGCCATATCCTCGGTCAAATAGCGGCTGTCGGTGCGGGGATAGGTGACGAGCTTTTTCTCGTAGAGCGCTTGGGTGTAATCGAGGGTCTGCTGCGCTGAATAGCCCAGCAGCCGGTTGGCGTCCCGCTGAAGTGTAGTCAAGTCGTAGAGGGCCGGCGGGCGCTCGGCTTTTTCCTTACGCTCGCTCTTTTGCACAAGGGCCTGGCTGCTTTTCCGGCATTCTGCCAGCAGCTCCTCCGCTTGGGCTTTCTCTTTGAATCGTTCGCTGGACGCCATGCAGTCCTCCATCTTGAGAAGCACCGTGTAGAAAGGTTCGGGCCGGAACGCATCAATGGCAGCCTCCCGCTCCACCGTCATGGCCAGGGTGGGCGTCATGACCCGGCCCACGTTGAGAGTGACGCCGTGCAGGCATGAAAAAAGCCGGGTCGCGTTGATGCCGACCAACCAGTCGGCGCGCTCCCGGCAAAGGGCTGCTTTGTACAGCGAATCGTATTCGGTTGAGGGCTTCAAATTGGCAAAGCCCTCCCGGATGGCGGCGTCCTCCATGCTGCTGATCCAGAGGCGGGAGACCGGCTTGCGGCAGTTACACTGGTGATAGACCAGGCGAAAGATCAGCTCGCCCTCCCGCCCGGCGTCGGTGGCGCAGACGATGCGGTCTACGTCGGGCCGGTGCATGAGCTTGCACAAAACATCGAACTGCTTTTTGGTTGAATTGCTCACAAGATACTGCCATCGCTCGGGCAGGATGGGCAGGTCGGCGCGATCCCAGCGTTCCAAGCGCGGGTCATACGCCCCGGGCGGGGCCAGCTCCACCAGGTGTCCCACACACCAACTGATAAGGTAGCCGCCGCCTTCCAAATAGCCGTCGCGGCGGGCAGTGGCACCCAGGACCTTCGAGATGGTGCGGGCAACAGAGGGTTTCTCGGTGATAATCAGGTTATGCAAAGAAATTTCTCCTTTTTGTTTTGAAAATAAAAACAGCCCTGTGATTTTGCACAGAGCTGTGGAATAATTATTCGAGGTTTTCCCAAGGTTCAAGGCCCATTTCTTCCCATGTCACGCCATAAGGAGCGCCGCCAGAAGTGTAACCGGCGATAAAGAAGAATCTGTCATCTTGCCAATCAGGAAGATCGTTCAGGCGCTCTTGCTGCGCTTTCAGCTTTTTCTTCTTTGCCCGCCTCCTTGCACGCTTTATGGCAAGTTTTTCGGCTTCCGTCTTTTTTACTTTGGGCTTGGGAGGCTCCGGCAGGCCGTTCTTTTCGATTCGCTCGGCAAAATGGGGTTGCTTTTTCCGAAACACAGCCAGTAAATCTTCAAAGGAAGCCTTGGGAGCGGTGCTATGCAGTTTGGGATAAAGCTCCCGGCACATAGGCTCCAGCAATTCTTCCGGGGGCATCTGCTGGTGTTCTTTGTAGTATTTGCAAACTGCTTCAAACATCCACTTGGATATTCTGGCTTTTTGCGTCTGTTTCAGCTTTTTATAGGGAATCTGGGGCCGCTGCGGCTTCTTGCAAGTTGATTTTTTCTCTGTATCGGATGTCATCGCATTTACTCCATCGCGGAAAGGATTTCTTTCACTCCCTCCACAAAGGGGTCCATATCCTGAAACAGGACCTCGACAATAATGCTCCAGTTGATGCCGTCATAGTCATGCACCAGCCGGTGGCGCAAACCTGCGACCATATTCCAAGGCTGTTCTGTATGCGCCTGCTTCAATTCATTGCTCAGCTGATATACCTGCTCGCCTATATTATAGAGCGGCGTTGTGACAGCCCACTGCGAGAACTCATCCTGCAACAATATTTCAGGTGTAATTCCGCGTTCTTCAATCTGTTCTTTTAGGCTGTCCCAAGTTGAAACGATCTTTTTAAGACGCTCTTTGTCTGATTTCTTCACGCGATACGCACCCCTTCCTCCATAACGGCATTGTAGAAAGGAGTACCCACATTCACTTCCCGAATCTCGAAGGCGTCCACTTCCTTATTGGTCAACTGGCGCAATTCCTCACCGAAGGCAAAAATATCAGCAGGGTGGAAGTCCTTGCCGCCAAAAACAACAACATCAATGTCCGAGTCGGCAGTGGCTTCGCCGCGGGCATAAGACCCGAACAACAGCGCATACTCCGCATGATATTTGTGCAGCAATGCACGGATCACAGCTTCCAGTTCCTTCATGGTCATAACATTCATCCCGACTGCCTCCTTTCTTTCCTTATAAATAAGTATACCATGAAATCCATTGGAAGCAAACCGCCATTTTCATAATGGGGCGGCCCCCGCGGCCACCCCCATATATTTCTTTTACTCATGTCTTACTCCTCATACCCATCGCTGTCCTGATACGCCTTGCGCTCGGCGTCCTCGTCAGGTCCGCTCTCCGGTTCTTCCTCCGGCAGAACGATCTCCTCCTCATCCTCCCGGTAATCGGCGTCAGGGTCGGGCTTGTTTTCCTCGGCCTCACGCTGCTTCTCCCGCATTTTCAGCCAGAAGTACGCGCCGCCGCCGGTAATGCCGGCCAGCACCAGGAGCACCAGCACAAATTTGCCCGCACCGTCCTCTTTTTCCGGTTCAGGTTCCGGTTCGGGCATGGGTTCAGGTTCCGGGGCGGGGGCGGGTTCCGGCTCCGGCTCGGGGATGTCCTCCTCGTCTATCAGGGCCAGCAGGTCGGCTTCATCCACCATATTGAGGAAGTGGGCCGTCTGGTCGCCGTCGGCGGCCCGGTCGATGATGAGATAAAAATACGCCCCCGACTTGCTCACCAGGGTGATGAACTGCTGGGCCGTCCCGTCTGAAAAGGTGGTCTGGTAATCGTCCACCACCGTCAGGTTGCCCTCGGGGGTCAGGGGACCGACGTCCTGCTCAGTTACCGTGACAGGTTCTTCCTCTGTCTCAAAAATGGACGGAGCTTTAACTTCCTCGCCAGTTTCTTCTCCGCCGTAAGCAAAGGCCGGGGTAGCCATGCAGCCCATCAGGAAGGTCAGCGACAAGGCTATGCAGGTCAGTTTATTCAGAAATTTTCTCACGCAGTTCCTCCTCGTTCATATTGGCCCCGACGGCCGCCAGGGCCGCAGGGTTCGGTGCTGCACTGGCCGCCTGCTTCAGCAGCATGGCCAGCTGCTCCGGCGTGACGTTGGCGGTGCGCACCATCTCGGCCACCTCCACTTTCTCAGCCTCTGCAATCCGGCGTTCCAGCAGCTCAATGCGGTTGTTTAACTGGATACGGCGTTCCTTGGCTCTGGCCAAGTCTGCCCGCATCTTTTCAAGTTTTTCGCTCATATTGCCTCCTTGTCACTTTGGGATTCTTCCGAATCCCAACAGATGTTTGTCCCAATAACTGGAATGGATATTGGAATACTTGATGGGGTCACCGGCAGAGATCATCATGCCATTGCCCACATAAATGCCCACGTGGCTCGCGCCAGCCACATCATAGGTGCCCTCGAAAAACACCAGGTCGCCGGGTTTGGCCTCCTGTTCCGAGATTTTGGCAGCCTTTTGCCACAGGCCGTTGGCCGTGGTACGGCCCACGTCCCAGCCTGACTGGTTCAGGACCCAGCAGATATAACCGGAACAGTCAAAGCCTGTTTCCGGGGTAGAACCGCCCCAGACATAGGGGGTGCCCAGGTATTTCTCAGCTTCCTTCAGCATGGAACCAAACTCCGGGTCGGTGAGAGCCTCGGCGGGCACTTGGTAGTCGATGCCCGCTTCTCCCGAGCCGTCCGAACCGATCACCAGAGACAATCCGCCGAACAGTTCCGGCCGGTTGCCCTGGGTTTCCTGCAGAATCTGATACCGCTCCAGATCATCCCCGGACAACATATTAACGGCCACAAAATCAATGCCGTAGTTGATGAGGGTGATATTCAAAATCTTCCACTCATACTCCACTTCCACCTCATAGGTGTAGGTCTCACCGGTGGCCGGATCAATGTCCGTTCGGGTTTCGGTCCGGGTTCGTATCTCGATGGTTTCGGTCAAGATCAGCTCGTACTGCATATCAAAGATAGCTGTCATGGTGCCCTGTACTTCGCCCCGGGTGTAGGCTTCATGAATCGCCGTCAGCATGGCTGCCAGCCCGTAGGGATCATGGTTGATGGGGTCCAAGTCGAAGTTGTACTCGTCATAGCCGGGATGGCTGGCCGGGATTGCCTCGATCTCGGCCATCAGTTTTTCCTCCAACAGACAGTAATCCTCCTCCGCACCCAGAATGTCCTCGTCCTCAGCAGTGTAAGAGGTGGTCCAGACAGTACCGGTTCCGCCCGGGAAGAATACCGAGCAGGACGTGATAAAGCAAAAGATCACCAGGATCAGCAGCACCAGCACGCCGCCCATCAGGAGCATGTGAGCGTGGGTGGAGGCGAACTGCGCCGCTTTGGCTGCGGCGGCTTTGGCCTTCCGGGTGGCGGCGCTGCGAGCAGTGTTGGCCGCGCCGCCGCTCATCTTGCTTCCGGTTTTTCTGGCGTAATAGCTGGCCTTGATCTGCTGCCGCTGCTTCCAGCGGGAGATGGGATTGGATGTGGGCTGCACGGCCTGCTGCTTGCGCCGCAGCGCCTGGATGTTGGCCTTATCGGCGGCTTTGTCAAGCCTTTCAGCCTTCTTGTAGGCTTTCAATTTTTTGCTGTACTTGCCGTCCTTCAGCTTTTTAGCCGCACCCTCGGCCAGGCGTTCCCCCTCGTGGGCGGCCTGTACACCGGCGTTTTCATCCTGGTTCTGCTTGTCCACCTGACGGTGTGCTTCGCCGCCCAGCAGCGCCTCCGCGCCCGGTTTGCGGCGCTTGGGCTTGGCGATTTCTTCCCCAAATTCCGCCTTGCCGAAGCGGAGCTGCGCTGACCGCTCTTTGGCCTTGTCGGTGTCCATCTTGAGGCCCCGCTTGGGCGGGGCGCGGGTGGAAAGTTTTGCCTTGGCTTTCTCGGCCCGGCCGGCGGCGCGGGCTGCCTTTTTGGCCGCGCGGCGGATGTTCGGGTTTGCCAGCTCCTCCTCGGTGAAGGTCAAACGGGTGGTTTTCCGTTTCATCCGGCATCACCCGTGCCATCGGAAAATTTGGTGGTCATGATGCGGTACAGCTCGGTGTCCTGCGGGAACCGGTCCACAAAGGGCAGGATCACGTTGCCATAAAACAGCAACCCTTCACCTTCGCCGGAGTGTGTCACATAGGATAGCTGATGGGGCGAGATATTGAGCTGCTTGGCGAGGATCTGCCGGTCGCCGGCAGCCTGGTTGAGCATGAGGATGAAGTCGGAATTCTCGAAAATATTCGACACCTCGTGGGAAGCCAGCAGGTCTTTGACGTTCTGGGTGATCCCGGTGGGCGCGCCGCCCCACTTGCGGAAACGCTTCCAGATCTCCACTGAATAGGCCGCCGTCTGCTCCTCACGAAGCAAGAGATGAAATTCGTCTATAAAGAATCGGGTCGTTTTTCCGGCGTAACGGTTCGTAGTTACACGGCCCCAGACGGCATCCTGTACCACCAGCATCCCGATCTTCTTGAGCTGTTTGCCCAGCTCCCGAATGTCGTAGCAGACAAAGCGGTTGTCGATGTCCACGTTGGTCCGATGGTTGAACAGGTTCAGGCTGCCCTTGACGTAGATTTCCAGAGCCGTGGCAACGTGGTGGGCTTCCTTTTCTTCCTGTTCCAAGAGGGCCTTGTAGAGGTCCTCCAAAAGCGGCATTTTCTCGGGCCGCGGGTCCTGAAAGTACGCCTGGTAAATTTGATGCACACAGCGGTCGATGACGGTTTTCTCGACGGGAAGCAACCCCTCCTTGCCGCCCACCACCAGCTCGCACAGCGAGAGGATGAAATCCGACTTCAAGGCGATGGGATTATCCTCCTCCGAATAGTTGGCGTTGATGTCCATGGGGTTGATAAATTGGGTGCTGGTAGGCGAGATTTTGATAATCTGTCCGTTCAATCGGGCGACAAGGGCAGAATACTCGCTTTCTGGGTCACATACGATAATATCGTCATCCGTAGAGAGGAAAGCATTGGTGATTTCCCGCTTTGCTGCGAATGATTTTCCGCTGCCGGGCGTGCCCAAAATCAGGCCGTTGGGGTTTTTCAGCCGCTTGCGGTCCACCATGATGAGGTTGTTCGACAGGGCATTCAGGCCGTAGTAGAGTGCGCCGGGCCCGGCCTGGAACAGCTCCTGTGTCGTAAATGGGATAAAGATGGCGGTGCTGGAAGTGGTCAGCGCCCGCTCGGTCTCCACCAGGTTATGGGCCAGGGGCAGGCACGACATGAGGCCCTGCTCCTGCTGCCAGTCCAGGCGGATGAGCTGGCAGTTGTGCTTCTGGGCGATGCTGGCCGCCTGAAAGACATTTGTCTCCAGTTCCTGGGGCGTGCGCCCGGTGTTGAACACCAGAAACGTCAGCAGGAACATCCGCTCGTTCTGGCTTTGCAGCTCCTTCAAAAGGTTCTTGGCATCCCGGCCATAGGTCGCCAAATCCGACGGTAGGATGTCGATATCATATCCTGCACGGACAGCTTTCTTCTGTTCCTCGATCGTGTTGCGGTCCAGCTCGGTGATGGTGCGCTTGACCGTCTTGATGGCCTTGTTCTGGTCTACCGAGTGGATGTGCATGGTCACGATCTGGCTGGATTCCATCCCCAGAAAGTCCTTGAGCAGCTGGTCGCTGAGGTCGGACGCCGTGATGGACAAAAAGCTCATGGCTCCGTGCAGTCCGCCCACCTGACAGGTGCGGGTGTTGAATGCGAAGGCGCTGGGGGCAATGAAGTCCTTGGCGGAAAGGCCCGACCTGGGCAGCTCCTTCCAGTCGAAGCGGAACTTGCTTTCGCCGTCCATGTGGAACAGGTCGTGCATGAGGCGCAGCCGTTCCCAGCCGTTCAGGACGCGGGCCGCCGCACCCAGCCGGCGGAAGTTGTTGAGAATATCGTTCTGCAAATGATCCAGCCGGGGTTTCGCCTGCCGCATGGACGCCGCCTCGATGCCGAAGGTCAGGTATTTCGTCTTGGTCAGGCCGTTGTTGCCCTGGGCCAGCTGGGTTTTCAACATCTGGCTGTACTCGGCCCGGATGTCGTCGAAACCGTCCTTCTGGGGCGGGATGCGGATGCTGCGCTCGAAGCTCTCGGCGTCGGCGGCCATGTTGACGAAGGAAAATTCAAAGTGCACCGACGAATCGAAGAAATTCAAAAAGCTGCACCACTCCTCGAAAATGGCGGTCTTGTCCTCCTGCAGCGCCAGCTGGTAGTTGATGTCCTGAAACTGGATGGTGCGGGTGTAATAGCCGTCCCGCACCCGGCAGGTGCCGTCGGCAAACATCCGCTCAAAGGGGATGGTCTGCTGGGCGGTGCGGGGGATGCCGTCATCCCGCTTGGCGGTCTTTATGATCTTCTCCACTTTTCTACGCTCGGATTTCGTGAGCAAGGGCTTATCTGCGGGCTTGTCTTTCGGTCGCTTTTTGAACAATGCGCGTCACCTCCTCCTGGGCGTCTGCCTGCCGCATCAGGGCGGCATAGTAGTTGTTGGTGCGGTAAGGCCGGACTTTCGGCCGGACAAACCGGGCCTGATAAAACTGCCGGGCCACCACCTCGGGCGGCTGGCCGTTGCGCTCGTACATCCCAAAAAAGAAAAACGGGAGCATGACCGCGATCATGGAAAGAGCCGCCAGGCTCAGGTTGCCGCTGCCCCGGACAAAAAAGTAGACCGGCACACCGATCAGTGCGCCGGTCCCGAAGCAGACGATCTGCCGTTTGGTCAGGCCGAACAAAATCTTGGATTTGACCCGCGTCAGGTCCCGCGGGACGGAAATATAGGCTGCCATGTTGTCCTCCTTTTATAATAGGTGCAAGGTGTTAATGTGCGTTGAGGATGCTGCGGGCGAGGGTGCCGGTCTTGAGCAGGGTGAAACAGAGCAGGACGGTGTACCCAATGACACCCCAGATGGATGCGATGGGGTCGGATGCAAACGAAACGCCCTGGATGAGCACCGCGTAAATGCCTACGCAAATCATGATGAGGAAGCCCTGCAAACCCAGAGCCAGCAGACTGCGCAGGTAGTTCTGACCGATCTGACCCTGCTCTTTACTGCCAAAAGTCGAAAACGGGATGGGGGCCAAACTCACGGCGAGATAGATCTCCACCATGCGGCCATACACAATGACGAAAATCGCTATACCGAGTATTTTCATGGTAAAGCCGATGAGGAAGGATTGCAGATAGAGGGCCAGCAGTTCACCCAGTTCCAGGGTCATGAGGGAGGTCTGCAGGGTGAGAAGGGTCGTATCGTCCACCGCCGTGTTGCCCGCGATGATGCCGCTGGACTCAGCCACCACCGTTTGGGCCAGGTCAAAGACGGCCATGGTGATATCGAAGGTATTGGAGATAAGAGTGACGGCCACGAAGGTCTTGAACACCCAGCGGAAGAAGGTCCAGGTCTCAAAGTTCGCCAGATTGTTGTGGTCGATGACCATCTGGATCAGCTCATAGCAGGCCACGATGGTCAAGAAGATGCCCGCGATCGGCAAGATCGCCGACTCGGACACCCCCTGGACCATCTCAAAGACCCGAGGCGAAAACTCAGCGGGGGTCAGGCTGACCTGCTCGCCGATCTCGCCCACCTGCTCGTTGACCGAATCAAACATCCCGGACAAGTTGCCCATGACCCCGCCGACCAGTATCTCCTTGAGCCACTCGGTGATTTTCTGGAGTACCTTGTCCACGGGCCGCCCTCCTTAGCCCATCAGCGGGAACCGGGACAAAAGGCTCATGAGGGACGCGAGAAACTGGAAGAGCGCGGTTGCAATCGAAAAGATTTCCATGTTTGTGTCCTCCTGAAATTGTGCTTGTATGGGTTGGTTTTTGGATGAATGCCGCCATGTCCCAGCGCGCCGCGGGCTGAATGTGGAAGCCCTATTCTGTGGGCGGCAGTTCCCGCTTGGGGCGCTGGGTGGGCAGATCAAAGGGTTACGCTATCCAGCTATCTTTAGCCAAACAGGCCACTCAGCAGAGGCACGAGGGTGGTGCCAATGAGGGCGACACCGCCGCCGGCCATGAGCTGTGTTATCCCTAATTAGTAGGAAGGTGTCCATTTTCCCCTGATTTTTCAAGGGGTGCTGTTCCCCCTGAAATCAATGGGTTTATCCCTAATTAGGTGCAACACAGCCATCGGCGGGCGGCGGCGTGTCAAGAAATATCTATGGAATTGTCAGAACCGCCCCGGCGGGGGCAGGTCAGGCCGTGACCTGCTCCACCTCCGGGATGGGCTTGAGATTGAAATGAATTTCGATGGAAATGTGCCTTGTCTGTTCGCTGTCGATGTGTTCATGGACAACGATCTCTTTAATCAGGCGGTTGAGGGTGGCGGCGTCCAGCTCCGTGATGTCGGCATACTCTTGGATGGCGTCCACCCATTGGCGGGCGTCGCTCTCGATCCGCGCTTCGTCGGCCAGCTTCTTTCCGGCTTCCTCCACCCGCGCCTTTAACTCGGCCTGCTCCGCCTGTGTCTTGCCCAGCATGAGGTTGAAGTTGGCCTCGCTGATCCGTCCGGCCATCATGTCCTCGTATAGCCGCAACATCATCTTTTCCAGAACGTCCATGCGCTCCGTGTCTTTGGCAAGGGCGCGTTCCAGCGCCTCCCGCTGGCCCTTCTGCTCGGCCTCGCAGGTGTCTGTCAGCTTCCCGGCCACGGCCTCCCCGTCCATCAGGGCGGCTCTGGCGCACTCCCGGATTTTGTTCAGCACAAGCCGGTACAGGGTGCTGTATTCCACCCGGTGCTGGGTACAGTGGTTCTTGCCGAAGGCCCCGTAGGTCTTGCAGGCGTAAATCTGCTGCGGGTGCTTGGCGTGGGTGGTGCGGATGGTCAGCGACTTGCCGCACTCGCCGCACTTGATAAGCCCAGCGAACAGGCTCGTTTCCCCGTTCTGCCGGGGGCGCTGGCGGGAGCGCAGCTTGCCCTGCACAATGTCAAAGCTCCTGCGGTCAATGATCGGCTCGTGCCGCTGCTCCACCACGATCCAGTCCTGCGGCTTCTTCTCCCGGATAGCGCCCAGCTTGAAGCGGTAGTCCTTCTTTTGGGACGCGATGGCCCCCGCATAGACAGGATTCATCAGCAGGTCTTTGATGACCGAGAAGTCCCAGATAAACCTCCCGTTCTCCGGGTCTTTCTTCTCCCATTTGGTGCGGGTGTTCCGCAGGCCCCGCTGCCGGTTCCACCATGTGGGGCAGGGTATCCGCTGATCCTCCAGCCTGCGCCGGATGTAGTTGGGGCCGTGGCCCTCCAGCGCCCACAGGAAGATTTGCCGGACAATGGGGGCCGTTTCCCCGTCCACCAGCAGGTGGTTTTTGTCCTCCGGGTCTTTCCGATACCCGAAGGGGGCAAGGCACCCGGTAAACTCCCCCTTCTGCGCTTTCAGCAGGTAAGAGGAATGCACCTTCTTGGAAATATCCTTGCTATACATCTCATTTAGGATATTTTTGAAGGGCGCGATGTCGTTGTTCTCCCGCAGGGTGTCGATCCCGTCGTTCATGGCGATATAGCGGACGCCGTGGCGGGGGAAGAAGTCCTCGATCAGTGTGCCGGTCTGCAAGTAGTTCCGGCCCAGCCGGGAGAGGTCTTTCGTGATAACCAGGTTGACTTGCTTGCGCTCGATGGCCTTTAACATCCGTTTTAGGTCGGGCCGCTCCATGTTCAGCCCCGTGTAGCCATCGTCCTGATAGACTGCCACAACCTCCCATCCCTGCTTTTCGCAGTAGTTTTCCAGCATGGCCCGCTGGTTGGCGATACTGGCGCTCTCCCCGTCCAGGTCGTCGTCCTTGGAAAGCCTGCAATAGATGGCCGCCCGGAAGCTGCCCGCAAGAAGCGCGTCCATGCCTGTATATCCGTTCATCATAACCGTTACCCGCACAATCCAGACGGAACACGGTTCTGTTGAACCTTGTCTTTATTATACCCTAAATCTTGTGTTTTCGCAAGACTTATATTGTCCTTCCGCTGGCTGTATTTCTGTGCAATCAGGCTCACAAAGACGTCGGTGGCGTCCAGCTCGCCGTCAAACACCGCTGTGACTTGGATCTCGGTTTTGCTTTTTGCCATAGGCAGTTTTACCTCCATACATGAAATAAGCCAGACAGGAGAGGGGCGGCAACGAAGTCCGGCAACGGGCTTCAAAAAACCTGCAAAACAATCTCCGTCTGGCGGTTGGGTTACTATTTACTTTTTCTTTTATTTTTCTGTTGCTTTGGTTGTCAGGGGGGAGAAAAGCCCGCCGTTACAGGCTTTTCTCCGGCAACCGGCCCGGCAACGGGCTGGCAACCGGCTCGGCAACGGGGTGGGGTTCCCCCGGATTTTTCAGAAGGGCAGCTCCATCTGCTCGGTCACTTCCACAAATCCGTCTGGCGTTTTTTCACGCCCGTTGTCAGCGCCCGTTGCCGGGGCCTCCCGTTCCCATCCCTTCTGCCTGCCGTATTCCTCGAATATCCGGGGGTTGGAAAAATACCTCCATCCCGTGATACAGTGGTTCATAATGTCGTTGACCTCCCGTATCTCCCATTGCTTCGGCTCGTCGTAGGGGCGCTTGAGGGCCTCCCGGAAAAGCTGCTTGGAGCATACGGCGGTGCCGGTGCAGCGGTCAAGGTAGGCTTGGATCATCCCGGCCTTGGTGTCCTCCGGCATGAAGTCCCGCTGGTGTTCTTTCAGATACTGTACCATTTCGGGGCTGAAGGACAGCTTAAAATCGCCGCTCCTGTAAATCGTCATGGCCTCCGCCCACACCTGCCCGATGTAGGCCCTGGAAGCGGCCTCGTCGTCCAGAATGTGTACCTCGGCCTGTTCCGGGTAGACCATGACCGGCAGGAAGCGCCGGTTGCCGGAGCGGTCAAGGGGCAGGAAGTCAAGGGCGTTGGAAGTCCCGCCGAATACGCACTGGCGCGGCCTGTCCTCCGGGTGGGTTTCGTAGGGGATTTTATAGACCTCCTTCTGGCGGCTCAAAAAAGACTTGATTTCCTCAATGCTCTTGGCGTTGGCGGTGGCGATCATCTCCGACATCTCAATGATCCAGTGGCCTTGCAGCTTGCGGTAGACATTATCGTCGTCCAGCTTCCGCAGGTCGTCGGAAAACCATTCGTCCCTCACGGCCAGCAGGCGGAAGAAGGTGGATTTCCCGGCCCCCTGCCCGCCCACCAGACAGAGCATGACCTCAAACTTGCAGCCGGGGCGGAAGGCCCGGTGGATGGCCCCCAGCAGGAACAGCCGCAGGGATTGGTAGGTGTACTCGTCCGTGTCGGCCCCCAAAAAGTGCCGCAGGCAGTAGCGGATTCGCTCCCGCCCATCCCACACAAGGCCGTTTAAGTAGTCCCGGATGGGGTGGTAACGGTTGGCGTCGGCGGCAAGGTCGAGGGCGTCGGCAATCTTCTTCTCGCTTGTCAGGCCGTAGGTATCTTCGAGATAGAGGCGGATATATTTCATGTCCGTGTCGGTCAAGGCCCTGCCTCCGGGCCGGCGCTTCCTGCCGATGGGCCGCAGCAGGTCAACGCGCTCGGTCAGGAGATTTTTTGCCACCGCCCCGGACAGTTCAGGGTCATACTGGAATACCGTCAGGCAGTTGTGAATACTGTTGCGGACGCCGCCTTTCTCGGTGCTTTCCAGCATGGCTTTTACTTCCTCAACGCTCCGGGGCGGCGGGGCGGCCTCTATGGTGTCCGTCACGGCCTGCCGCAGCTCCGGCGTCAAGCTCTGCCATTCTTCGCTCAATGCTTCTCACTTCCTTTCCATAGCTGGCGATCAGGGCCGCCCGTTCCTCCATGTCGGGGGAGAGCAGCGTGTCCAGCAGATATTCCACATAGTCCTGCCTTTGCAGGGCTTCCACAAACAACGGGTGCCAATCGTCCTCCGGCCCCTTGGGGGCATAGTCCCGCTTCCAGCGGCCCAGCCGGTTGCGGTAGTCGCACAGCACCCGGAAACAATGCCGCTCCATGCGCTTAAACTGCTGCTCCGGGCTTTCCTGCCGGGGCCGGGGGAGGCTCCTGCCGGGCGGCCCCTTGTCCTCATGGGGGACGGAGAAGGCCCGCGCCAGCAGCAGGGCGGCCTCCTTGGGGCTGATCCCTTCCAGACGGGAAACAAAGTCGATCACATCGCCGGTGGCCCCGCAGCCGAAGCAGAAATAGCGCCGGTCAACCTTCATGCTGGGGTGCAAATGGGGCCCCCGCAAAGTCCATGACTTTGTGGGGAGAGGAGGCGCAGCGGAATGAGCGAGTTCTGCCGCTGGCGGCGGAACGAGGGGTATGAAGCTTGCGCCGACGACATGGAAGGGGCAGCGGCACATCCCGTTCCGGCCCGCCCGGATTCCAAAATGCCCGGCAGCCTGCTGGGTGGTAACAGACTGTTTCACAGCTTCAAAAATATTCAAATAGGCAAATCCTCCGAAAATAAGAAAAGCGCCTGTCATTCTCACAAGGAAAATGGCAAGCGCCGGTTGGTGGGTTCCATATTCAATTTTCACATGGGAAAGGCGCGGCCTCTCTGTCATGCCTTGATAATTTTGCTAATCTAAAACTACTTCTTCCTGCTCCATGCCTGTATATTTGTCGATTTCCTTTTGCCATAACCTCCGCAAACCATCTGTAATAATGTGCCCTCTACCTTTTGCAATCAGATCTGCTTCTCGTTCTTCAATAGAGCGGAGCGCATTTTTGTCGATTAAGGTGCTTTTACATTTTGCAACAAAGGCGGTAAAACTGTCACAAATAAAACTCTCTTGAAAGCCGCGCTCATGGTCTGCAAAGGAGATTACACCATTATCCAAAGAAATCAAAATATAGTTTCCAAACAAATCACAGGCGATTGGGAATCGCTTTTGGGCAATCCAGTCTGATAGGTCGGAAAGACTGTCAAAACTGTACCTTACATTTCCAAAGCCAAAGAAGCCGCGCAAATCGAAAGAAATCTTTGCCGCTTTATATTTTGTGTTTGGGGTGTCGCCACCATTGTATTTTATAAGAAATTTCCGGTAGTCTTGGGGAAGTTGCGTTGAAAATCTCTTTTCTAAGTCACTGATTCGCATGGCTGCGTGATTGTTTGAGAAATGAGAAATTAGCATAAATAGTACCTCATTATTGTATTAGGGGAATTTATCTGCTGCCCGCTGGCTGGACAAAGTGTCCAGAGGTCGGGGCGGGGCGGTCATGCCCCCCGCCTTTAGGACAAAGTGTCCCAGCAGGGGCGGCCCGTCAAAGCTGATTCCATTGTACCATCCCCGTCGGGAAATGGGAAGTCCCTTACCGCTCCATATCCCTGTCCCGGCGCTGGGCGTGGGCCTGCTCCTGCCGCCGCCGGGCGGCGTCCACGGTGGATTTCACTTGGTACAGCTTCATCAAATCCTCCCGGATGGGCCTGTACTTGGCGTAGTCCTCCTGATACGCCTGTTGCAGCTTCCCCCGCTCCGTCCGCCACTTGGACAGGGGCAGCTTGCCCTCCGGCGTGAAGTGGGGTTCCAGCTTGCGGCGGGCCATATAAAACTGCCGCAGCTCCCCCTCATGGGCGGCCTTGAATTTCTCCCGCTGGCTCTTGCGGTGGATGGCGTTGAGCTGGGTGTGGATGGGCTTCAGCTCCCGGTAGCGTTCCGCCTGTTCCAGCAGGCCGCCCAGCTCCTTCATGCGGGTCTGCTTGCTGCCCATGCTGGCCTTTAGTTCCTCAATCCGTTCATTGTGGGAAGTGACGCGGGCCTCCAGATCGTCCACGGTGTAGAGCTTCTGCTCGGTCAGGTAGTTCACGGCGTTGGCAAACTTTTGGAGATTGCCCACCTTGCCCTTGCTGCTCCACGCGCCTGCGTTCCGCGCCCCGTAGTAGGCGGATAACAGGTCGGCGAGGGTGGGGGCCTGGGGCTTGGACAGTTCCTCCCGCACCTCGTTCAGCCATCCAAACAGGGCCTTGATTTTCTGCCGCAGCTCTTTCAAGAGGGCGTTGGTGGCCTTGATCCAGCGGTTGAGTTCCCCCTTGTCGGTGGCAATCCCTCGCGCCTCCATCTGGCGCACCGCTGGCCCCTCATGGACGGTTGGGAGCAGGTCAAGCCCCTGCCGCAGATAGGAGCGGTGGTCGATCCGGCAGGGCAGGCCCTTCTCGGCAAACTTGGCGTTGCACATCTCGGCCCACACCTCCCGCCACGCTTCCAGCGTTTCCGGGCGGCCCCAGTCGGTGGTGGGAACCGCGTCAAAGAGGGGCTTGCCCTTCTCGTCCAAAATGCGGTTGCCGTCCTCGTCCAGACGGTAGACGCGCCGCTGCTTGTAGCCCCATTTGCCGCTTTCCAGAATGGGCCGGATGGGGCAGAGGACATGGAAGTGTGGGTTGGGGATGCCCCCGTCCTCCTTGTCAGGCCGGTGTACGGCAAAGTCCACCACCATGCCCCGGCTGACAAACTGCTCCAACAAAAACTGCCTTGCAAGGGCGATGTTTTCTTCCAGCGAAAACTCGTTCTGCAAGGCAATATCAAAGCTGTACGCAAGCTGGGCGTCCTTGCCGCGCTCGGCGGCTTCCAGCGCGTTCCACAGGGTCTGCCGGTCTTGGTATTCGGGCGGGGCCTGCGGGGGCAGGAGAATATCGGAGCAGATCACGCCGCCCTTGCGGGTGTAGTCGCTGTACTCGCCGTAGCGTTCACTGTAAAGCCGCTCCCCGGCGCGGTAGGCGGCGGACGCGACGGCAGACTGTCCGGCGCTGCGCTGCACCTGCGTGACTGTCAAATGAAACAGGGCCATTTACTCGCCCTCCCGCTGGGCGGCGGCCTGGACAGCGGCCCGCACCTCCGGCATGGAGAAAATCTGCTCGGCAAGGGAATAGAAGCCCTGCTCGGACAGGGGCTTGACCTCCGGGGCCACGCTCTCCACGGCGGCCCCTCTGGTAATCAGGCGGTGGGCGCGTTTCTGCCGCTCCCCCTTCTCATAGTATTTCTTCCGCTGCTCCAACCGCTGTACCCGGTGCCGGTACTGTTGCAGCTTGGCCTCGTTCTCGGCGTACTCCCGCCGTAGCTCATCTAATTTTTTGCTCATGGTCGTTGGCCTCCTTTTTCTGAAAATGGGCGTAAAAAATGACCGTCCTCCGGGGCGTTCCCGGTGAGCGGTCAGGGTGTCGGTGTTCGGTTATCAGGCCCTCGGAAGGGGGACAGACGCCGGGGCGGGTGTCCCCCTTCCGGGGGTGGGCGGGGTAAGCGGCGTAAGCCGCGCAAGGGGGGCACCCCCTTGGACGGAGCGTAGCGACGCAAAAACGGCAGATTGCTCCATCTGGCAATCCGCCGTTCCGCCTCGCAGAGCGCACGAATACATGGCCGTCAGGCCATGTATAGAAGTGCGCCATTCTTGCAGAATGGATTTTTGCGCCGTTACCTCCCATCAGTTCCTTTGTCATAACCATAGTTAAAGTAATTGCGAAATTTTCGCTGTACCTCGGCATCGGTAAAAAGTTCCGTAAACGAGCTTGCAATTTTTGTTCTATACTCTTTATGCCAAAAAAGAGATTTTTCAGACATATAGATACCATTTTCTTCCTCGCTCTGGATGAGCATATACATCATGTCCCCAATGTCATCGCCAATGGGAAGAGCGTTGGGACATTTCTTAAAAAAATCAAAACAATCATTAAAATCCTTTATTCCCGCCCATGCCCAAAAACTCATGTCAGGGATTGCCCAGTTTGGCCGTCCGTCCTCAATCCCGCCCCCGCCGAAAGCACGGAATATTTCACAGTAATCATCTGGCAGAGGGATAGGGGAATGTTCTTGAATTAGTTTCAGTTCATCTTCAATTTTCTCATTCCAGTTGGGCCTCCAGTCAGGATGGTAGCCATTATGTGCAAAACATTTTTCATCCTTGAAATTGTCAAAAAGAAGATAGATTTGTTTTATTAGATCCATGTGCTTTTCTCCTTACTTTTTATATAATCTCTCGGCGGTATTGTGTTCCCTTGCAAACTTCCTTGCCGCCTCCCGGCGTTCCGCGCTATGTAGCGAAGGCGGGCAAGGCAGGTTACTTTCTTTCATTATACCGGCTCTGTGTCCTTCCCGCAATCCTGTTTTTGTGCATCCCTTGGAATGAGGACATAAATCTTATTCGGCTCCCCGAAGCCCTGACGCACCCGCAGGAGCAGTCCGGCGTCCTCCAATTCCCGCAAGGCCCGCTTCACTGTCATGGCGCTGCGCCCCAGCGCCCCCGCCAGCTCTGCGATGGGACAGCGGGCAAATATGATCCCGTTGGCGTCCTCCGCCCCCGCCGCAAGAGCGGCGTCCAGCAGGCGGGCATACATGACCTTGGCGGTGCTGCTGACCGGCAGCCCCAGCATGGCCCACGGCAGGGGCAGGCAGGGCGGCAGGGCGGTGTCGGCGGTCAAAAATTCAGCTTCCATTCAGCCCATGTCCTCCTTTCGCTTGGCCCGCTTGGAAAGATAAAGTGGGCAGTCGATCACGACCGCCCGGAAGCTCTGTTTGCAGGAGCGGCGGCACTTCCGGCAAAGGATATTGTACGCCACCCGCCCCCGCTCATTGAGGAAGAAGGACAACTCCTGCTTCCTCTTTTTCGGCATTCTCGGCATAGGGCCTCCCTTCCTAAAAAACCGCCTGTTTGGGCCGCAACAGCCGCAACAGACGGTTCGCAGATTTAAGTGTCGTGTTTCGGGGCGATTTTCGGGGGAAAAGCGGCCGTAGGGCCGCCCCGAAATTCCCCGTAGTAGTACGGAGCGGGCCGGTTATCGCCCGTCCGTTTGTTGTGTTTCGGTGTCATTTTGGGTGTTCATTCTGCCGGTTCTCCCTGACGTCGTTCCTGCCCCTGGCTCTTTCAGCGGCGTTTCGCTCCCGTTGGTACGCTCGCTGCGGTCAAGGTTCCTCCACCTCCTTGCCGCAGGTCGCCGCGCTACATCGCCGGGGAGCATATCCCATACAGGCCGGTCATTCGATTGGAATAATCCATCGATGAACTACCCATATCATAGACCATTTTTGTGCCCTCGCCCGTATATCCGCAAAGTAGGAATACCGCCCGGAAACGGAAAATTTCCACGATTGCGGAATGGTATGGTATAATCAAAAAGAACAGCGGCGGCCAGCCGCGGGAAGGAGCGAGGTGCCTATGAAAACGCGCGTTTCCGTACAGGAGCGGTTGAAGGATTTACGGGTGGAGCGGGGCTTGAAGCTGGAAGAACTGGCGGAGCAGACCGGCATTTCAAAATCCGCCCTCGGCAGCTATGAGAACGACGACTATAAGGAGATCAATCACGGCAGCTTGTTGAAGCTGGCCGACTTCTATCAGGTGTCCGTGGACTACCTGCTGGGCCTGACCGACAACCGGGAATACTTGGACACGCCGCTGGCGGAGCTACACTTGACCGATGAAGCGGTGGCCCTCCTGAAAAGCGGGCGGGTCAATAACCGGCTGCTGTGTGAGATCATCTCCCATGAAAAATTTGCGGAACTGCTGGCGGACGCGGAAATCTATGTGGACGGGATGGCTGCCATGCGCTTCCATGACATAAACAGCTCCTTGGCCGCTGTGCGGGCCATGATACTGGAAGCCCATCCCGAAGCCGCCGCAGACCGCTATCTGAAAATCTTGGAAGCCGGTCAAATCGCGGAAGAAGATTTTTTCTGCCATGTGACGCACAAAACATGGGACGCCATGCTCCACGACATACGCAAGGCCCATGAGAACGACAGCGAAAGCGCCCCGGCCTCCACGCCCGCCGATGAACTGATAAAGGAAGTCCAGCGGGCTATGCAATCGCCGGGGGACAAGGTTCAACAATTTACGGAATTGTTCTGCAAGGCGTTCCAGCTTAAATATAAGCGGCTATCGGAAGAAGAACGAACGACTTTGAAAAAGCTGTTCCGCAAGTCCCCGCTTATCAAGCACTCCGGCATGAATTTCCGGCGCAGGGGATGGAAATAAAAAAATCAGGGAACCGAAGTTTCCTGCTTGGCTGGGCCGCCCGCTGGCTGGACAAAGTGTCCAGAGGTGGGGGCCGGTGCTGTTTAATTTATGCTCCCCACCTTTGGGACAAAGTGTCCCAGCAGGGGGCGGCCCCTCATGGGGCAACAGAATTGTCGTCCTGCTCCAAAGCAATCACATCTGCAATATCACAATGCAGCGCCCCGCAGATACGCAGCAGGGTTTTCATGCTGATATGCTCCCCCTTGCCCATGTTGGCGATCATGTTGGTGGTAAGTCCGGCGGCCAGCCGCAAGTCCTCCTTCCTCATGCCGCGCTCCTTCAAGGTGTCCCATAGCGGCTGATAGCTGATGTGCATAGGCGTCCGCCTCCTTCTCCATCGTCAAATGTCTTGCTCCCATTATAGCAGAAATCTTGTGCTTCCACAATATTTCTTGACACAACCGCCGGAACCGCCGGTTCCGTCTGGATTGTGCTTTTCCTTTCTTCTATAATTACACCTAATTGGCCTTTAACTGCTTCATGCCCTGGCTTTTTGCTTATGTGTGATAAAGAAGTAATAGAAGTGCAAAAAATTTTGCCGTTCCTATCCGGCACTTGGCCATTGTGTCGGATAGGTCGGGCGTTAGGCTTCGGGCAAGTCAATCTTGCCGACAAAGCTGTAATAAATCTCAATGTCCTGCCTGCGGATGCCGTTCTCGTCATAGCTGCACTCATGCACGACGATTTTCTCAATCATCTCCCGCAAGAGGGTGGGGGTCAATTCCTCAAAGGCAAGGTGCTTTCGGACGATACCCATAAACTTTTCCGCATTGACGGTGGCGGCCTGCGACTTGGAAAGTTCCTCCTGCAAAGCGGCGGCGCGGTCTTTCAGTTCCCGCTGTTCCTGCTCATAGTCTGCCGACAGTTCCATGAAACGCTCGTCGCTGATTTTGCCGTTCACATTGTCCTCATACAGCCGCTTGATAATGCGGCTCACTTCGGAAATGCGCTCCTGCGCCTGTTCAAGCTGCTTGGTGGCTGCGGCGGTCTTTCTCTTGCCGCCGATCTCGTTCTGCTGGATAAGCAGCTTCACAAAGCGGCTCTCATGCTTGGCGGCATATTCCGTCACTTGCCGGAGATTGGAGAGGACACCGGCGGTCAACAGGTCGGTGCGGATAAAGTGCGCCGTACAGTCACGGGTGCGCTTCTTGTAGCTGCCGCAGATGTAACAGTCCTGCTTACGGGTCTTGTTCTGATACCGCTGCTGGTACATCACATGGCCGCAGTCGGCGCAGAACAGCATACCGGAGAACAGCCCCACTTCATCATAGCGGTTCGGGCGTTTGCGCTGCTTGCGTAACTCCTGCACGCGCTCCCATGTTTCCCGGTCTATGATAGGCTCATGGTGGTTCTCAAAAATGGCCTGCTTCTCGATGGGGTTCTCTACGCTGTGCTTGGTCTTGTAAGAGGGCTTCTCCGTCTTGAAGTTTACCAGACAGCCGGTGTACTCCCGGTTTTCCAACAGGTGGACAACGGTATTTGTCGCCCATTTGCACTCATAGCCGGGGTGGTAGCGGCGGGTGCTGCCCGTCCTGCGGTATTCCAGCGTCCCCGGCGTGGGGATTTGCTGCTCCGTAAGCATACGGGCAATCTTGGTCGGGCCGTTCCCGGCAAGGCAAAGCTGGTATATCTGCCGGACTACCGGCGCGGTTTCCTCGTCAACGATATAATTCTCGTCCTCGTCCATGAGGTAGCCGTACACCGGCTTGCTGGTAACGGGCTTGCCGCTCATGCCTTTTGCTCTCTTAACTGCCTTGATTTTCTTGCTCGTATCTCTCACCAGCCATTCGTTGAACAGATTTCGCAGAGGGGTAAAATCGTTGTCCATGCCGCCGTTTGCGCTGTCCACATTGTCGTTGACAGCGATAAAACGCACGCCCTTTTGAGGGAACAGCATTTCCGTGTAAAACCCTACCTGCAAGTAGTTTCGCCCTAACCGGCTCATGTCCTTGACGATAACTGTACCCACTTTCCCAGCTTCAATGTCTGCAAGCATGGCTTGAAAACCGGGCCTTTGAAAGTTCGCGCCGGAATAGCCGTCGTCGGTGTACCAGCGCAGGTTGGTAAAGCCATTCTGTTTTGCAAAGGCTTCGAGTATCCTTTTTTGATTCGATATGGAATTACTCTCACCTTGCAATTCGTCCTCATGGGACAATCTCGGATAAAGGGCGGTAATGAGGTTTTGGGTGGCTTGTCTTAACATAAAATCCTCCGTTTCCGACAGCCAGCCCCACTATTCCGTGGTTTCATTGTACCACGGAATAGGGCTGGTTGTATAGCGGCAAAAGTGTCAAATCTGCTTCTTTACAGCTTGTCAAATCGCCGGTTTTTGTGTAGCAGCGGCTTCCGCTTCCAGTACCCGCGCCATTTTGTCGGCGGCTGTGGTTGTGGTGTCTTTCTTGAAATAGCCGGACACGACAAGGACGGAATTGCCCATGCGGATTTCCGTCACACAGTCAGGGCGGCGGGTGGTGCGGGTGTCGTGCTGCTTGTTATCTGCCATAGGCAATACTCCTTTCAGTCGGTAATCAGTTTCTTCATGCTCTCCATTTTCCGCTTGGCGGTTTCCTGCCGGAAGTTGTCGCCGGTAAAGCGTACCGGGACGCACATGGAAAGCAGGCGGTCATAAATCCGGGAATGGGCGGTGTCCTCCGGGTTGTGCAGGTCGTCCAGCGTAAGGTTGGTCGTGACGATCAGCGGCTTGCCGCTGCGGTAACGGCTGTCAATCACATTGAACACCTGTTCCAGCCCGTATTCCGTCCCGCGTTCCATGCCGAAGTCGTCAAGGATCAGCAGCGGATAACGACAAAGGCGGGAAATGTACTCGTTGCGCCCCTCAAAGCTGGCGGCAAGGTCATTGAGGATAAGAGCAAAGTTCGTCATGCGGACGGGGATTTCTTTCTCCATGAGGGCGTTTGCGATACAGCCTGCAAGGTAGCTTTTGCCGGTGCCTACGCCGCCCCAGAACAGGCAGCCGATATTGTCTGTCCGCATATCTTCCCAATGCTCCACATACCGGCGGGCAAGCCCGGTCTGCGGGTTCCTGCCGTTGTCGTTCTCGAAAGTCCAGTCCCGCATGGTGGGGTCGGTAAAGCCCCGGCGTTTCAGTTCTTCCACGGTGTCAAGGTGTCTGCGCCGCTTTTCGGCGGCTTCCCGTTCCTCGCGGGCGGTTCTCTGGCAGTCGCACTCTGCCGGGTGGCGGTCGCGCCCGAAGATAGCGGCCTTATCCGGCGCAAAATAGGCTTCTTTCGGCTTGCGGCACTTGCCGCAGTACAGTAAACCGTCCTCGCCGGTGTAGTCCTCCGGCTCCGGGATGGTGGTCGTCATATTCTCCAAAACCGCGTTGATTTCATTCTTCATAAACTCTCGCCCTCCTTGCATGAGTAGTCTGGTATGCCCTTTTTAGGGGCTTCCTTTTTGTCGTTCCCCGCCCATATCCGCAGGGCGGCGGCATAGTTCTGGTAGCTTTTCCCGTTGGCGGCAAGGTAGCGGCTCATTTCCTCGATGAACCGTTCCAGCCTGTCAGGGTACTCTGCCTGCAACTCGTCGTATTCGGTCTGTGACAGAAAAATATTTCCATATCGGCCATAGGGCGCGGACGGCCCCCCACTCACTCCCTTTGTTTGGCTCTCTGTAAGGTTGTTTATAGTAGTTTGGTTAGGGGACGGTTTTCCGACCATCATAAGGTCGGTTTTCTGACCATCAGTAGGACGGTTTTCCGGCTCTATGAGGGGCGGACTTCCGGCCATCAGTTGGTCTGAAAACTGTACCTGTGGCACTGGCGGTACTTTGACATAAAGCCGGTTCGGTGCGGAGAAGCCGCCCCGTTCCCGTTCCAACAGCCCCGCCGTGTCCAGTTCATTAAGCGCCCCCTTGATGGTGGTGCTGCCTTTATCCAGTATTTCTGCTATCTCCGCGATGGGATAGATAATATAAATCCTGCCCTCGTCGTCCAGCCACTTGTTTTTCTGGGAGAGGGTGGAACGGTCTAACAGCAGCGAATACAGCAGCTTGGCGGTCTGTGAAATCTCCATTTTCAGCAGGAAACGGGGATACGGCAGATAGGCGGGCAGCCGCGTGTCTGCCCTGATATAATCAGCGTGTTAGCGTTCAGCTGAAAAAACCATTTGGGGTTCAGCGGAAATAACCAAACGTAGATCAAGTAAAAAGACCAAACAACCCAGATTTCCAATCAGATTATTCTTTCGCTGCTATCGG
>NZ_NFHX01000030.1:0-27732 GCF_002161515.1 Faecalibacterium sp. An58 | reverse complement strand
CAAGCATCAACGATGGCCCGCAGTCCCTCGGTGTAAATATCCGGGCCGTACTGCTGGAACTCCTTGAGGGCGGTGCTGACGCAGATGATCTTGTGGCTTGCGCGGACATGGTCGGTGCCAAGCTGTAACCCTGCCGCCTCAGTAGCGGCAAGGAAAGCGTGAGATTCGGCGTCCTGGCCCACCAGTTTGGCCCGCAACTTTGCGCCTGCACTCAACGGCGTGGATGCACCGGTCTGCTCGGCAAACACGAGGGCTTCTTCCTCTTTGGTCAGGTCGGTATAGACGCGGCAGACGATGGACAGGTCCTTTCCGCCGTTGAGAGTCTTGAGACCCACGATGGTGTGCTGGCCGTCGATCACGATGTACCTCCCGTCCCGGTAGCTGACCTTGGGCGGGTTGACGATAATGCCGTTGAACTCGGCCACCATCCGCTTGACCTTACTCATCTGCAGCCTGCGCTGGTACTCTGCGGGGATTTCCAAGAACGCGCTGTTGATGGCAATCTCTTTATAGGGATAAGTTTTCAATCTCATTCGGTCCGTTCCTCCATTTCTTTTAAGTAGTTCATCAAATCGTGGACGATCTTCCCGACCGCAGCGCGATTGCCGGGGTCGGTAAATAGGTCGGGATAATACTGGAAGGTCTGCTCCCACCGCTCTTTCAGGCTGTCCGCTGCGGCCTCGATCTCGCAGAGCATATCGCTGCCGGTGGCCAACTGCTTGGCGTGATACCGGCTGGCCGCGATTTCCAATAGCTGCTGGTTGTCGATCTTCACCGGTGCGGGTAGTTCGGCTGTTTCTTTTTCAGCCTTTTTCTTCTTTTGAGGCTTACGAAGTTCAGCCACCAGTGCGGGCCGCTCCTCCTCCGGGGCCTTGGCGATGGCCGCCACAGCCTGTTCCGTGGGTTTGATGCTGCCGGAAAGAATTTCCTGCTTGATGCCAGGACTGGCTTCTTCCGCGGCATCTACGCCTTTGGCATAGCCTGCCGCATTTTGAACAAATCCTTCACTGACTTTGGCTTCTTGTGCGATAGCAGCGCGGGTTTGGTGTGAGGAAATCAACGGACAGATTTTGTCCGTTGATTTGTCGGGGCTTTTTCGATTCCCTCCATGCGCCTGTTTCTCCGCCTCATACCGCTGGCCAATCAAATATTTAACCTGCTGTGGGGTCAAATTTCGCCTCCCAAGTTGATTTCTGCAAATCCAGACGATGGCTTCATAGCGATTGGCGAACTCCTTTTCCAGCACGGTGTACTTGATCTCTGGGTGGTTTTTCAGGATCGCAAAGCGGTTATGGCCGTCTACGATCAGGCCGTTCCAGACGATCAAGGGGTTGAGGATTCTGCCTTCCTCCAGGATGTTGGTCTCCAGCAGATTCAATTCCTCAAAAGTCAAAGGCGGAATTTTGCTTTGAAATTCGGGGTCAATCTTCAGCCGTCGCAGCATACGCTTTCGCCTCCCTCCGGGTCGGGTTCCTGTGAGCCGCGGGCTGAACGTAGTAGTCGAACCCATAGCGGGTCTGGCAGTAAGTACAAGTATCCTTGCTGCGCTGGCGCAGGTCTGCGCGGCGCAATGTCGCGCGCTTGGCATCCTGGAAGGAATGCAGGCAGACCGGGCACAGCGTAATCAGGGATGCGGTATTGAGGTTGCGCGTGTAGCTACGGCTCATAGTTGACCTCCAATCTGTTTATAAGTTGTTGGTTGATATAAAAAGCCCACCGTTTGGAATCTTGCTATTCCGGGTGGCGGGCTGAAATTTTGTTTGGGTTTCCCTCCCCCATTTGTCCTCGACGCCCCGGGGAGGGTTGGGAGCCTTCAGGCGGCGGATTTGCACCGCTCCATTGGCATTTCAGCCACCCCGCCTTCTTTGTGGCCGGGCCGCGAGTTACGGAAGTATCATTGTCTGGAAGTACCTGAAGGCTGCTTATTCACTTTTCAAGGAACTTTTGCTTTGGATGACTCCCCGTTTGGGGGAGGCCCTTGCTGTGACTTTATGATACATTAGAAATTTTCGCTGCGGGAGTGACTGGTAGACCCGGTTACCGTGTCTCTCAGACACGGTAGTGGCAGCAAACTATAGTGAATTTTTGATACTTTCCAGGATTTCAATGGCTTGTAAAACCTCTGCACGAATGGTTTTGTTTACTGAGGTTCTACCTAAAACAAGATGATCTAATGTCACTTCAAAGAACAGAGACAGATCTACCAGCAAGTCGATGGAACAGGCTCTCCGACCGCGTTCAATGGCCCGCAGATGATCGGTAGTAATACAAATTTGCTCAGCAAGCTCCATTTGGGTAAGCATTTTTTCTTCCCGCAGAGCCTTAACTCTCTTTCCGCATTCCATTGCATCGAAACGCATTGTATTATCCTCCAGATTTTGACATGTGTTGGCGTGCAAAATCCGAAGGTCAGGGGTATCTGGCGATATACGTCTCCCAGTGCTGGCGCATATGTCACTCCTGTGGGGCGACGGAAGCGACAACCGGAGAGCAAACAAAAAAGGCCGACAGACAGCCGCAATTTCCCTAAAGGAAATCGCTTCCGTCTGCCGGCTCGTCCGGCCTATAGCCGGTTCAGTCCTATCGAACAAACTTTTGACTCCCGAATTCCGTCCTTGAGGGCTATACCCAATTCGACGCAGATACGGTATGTCTCATTTTCTATTCAGTTTTGGCAAGTAGACTTGAGGTCGAGTATCAGGAGGACTCCCCAAAATGGACTGACGCCCGAACCACGGACATCTTGTCCTTCTCCATGTGAATGACCCAGTGGCGGTTACACTTGGGGCATTTTTGCAGCCCGGTGACGATGATCTTCCCGCACATGAGGCGCGTTCCGCATTTGGGGCAGTTGGAAACATTCAAGTCTGTTCGCAGCTCTTTTTGCATGATGTTGACCTCCTCGTTGTCAGGAAATAGTGAATCTAGTTTCAGGTAATAGGCTCTCTCAATTCACTATAATGAATCAAGATATTGCAAAAAGTATATCATATATTCTTTTCACCTGCAAGAGAAAATAAGGTTTCTATTCTTTGCAATGATAACTACGTATACATGAGCGGAGTGCAATCTCAAAAATAATACGATATATAGTCGCTTTCTCACAAGTATTGGCAAAAGTGTCTTGCTTTCATTTTTTGAAAGTAACTTTCTTAATGCGTTGTTGCATATCGTTTCACAAATGTTATGCTTTTTATACAAATTCCTCAATACTTTGCTATTCTCAGCATTCGATCAAGGAGATGTTATCAAATGAAAAAAGTTTCACGCCGCAGTTTTTTGCGTGGCTCCGCCCTGGCCGGTGCAGCAGTCCTGGCCAGCGCTGTGCCAGTTCCTGCGATGGCAACCAGCACAGTGGCTACCGGCATGACAGAACAAGAAAACTGTCTTGATCAGATTGGCACGACGGTCGCGTCGCTGGGCAATACTTCGCCCACTCTGCCCGCTGTAGTCGGCCTTCCCCGCGGGTATGTCATGGGCTACCGCGACAACGGTATCTACACCTTCCGCGGCATTCCCTACGGCACGCATCAGCGTTTCAAATACGCAACGCCGGTCGAGAGCTACGGCACCGCGGAGCAGCCCACCAACGCCCTGACCAACGGCTCGGTCTCGCCCCAGAGCAACACCCAGACACAATACTATAATGTGTTTGCATCCGCAGCCTTTATGACGCCGTCCGAGTCCGATATGTTCAGCACTGAGAGCCAGTGCCTCAACCTGAACGTCTGGACCGACACCCTCGACCCGGCGGCCCGCAAGCCGGTGCTGGTCTTTATCCATGGCGGCGGACTGCAGAGCGGCTCGGCGCTGGAACTGAAGATTTACGACGGCAAATATTTCGCCGGATATACCGACTGCGTCTTCGTCTCCACCAACGCGCGGCTGAATTATGTGGGTTATATGGACCTAAGCGCCCTGGGCGGAGACGCCAACGTGGGGATCGCCGACCTGGTGCTGGCCCTGCAATGGGTGCGGGACAACATCGCGGCTTTCGGTGGCGACCCCGGCAATGTAACCATCCTGGGCCAGTCGGGCGGCGGTACCAAGGTGACAGCGCTGGCTTCGGCCCCGGCTGCCCAGGGATTGTTCCAGAAGGTCGTCTATGTCAGCGGCGGCGTGGCCAGCGGACGCAGCCCCGAACAGGCTGCACAGAATGCGTATCAGCTGGCCGATTATGTCCGGACGCAAGTCAACGGCATGGCAGATGCCAGCGACAGCGAAGTTTTCAGTTATTTGCAGTCGGCTGATTACGACCAGCTGGTCGCTCTGTGTGAGGGTGCCGGAGCAGATTACCAGCTCACCACCGGCTCGCCCTATTTCCAGGAGAATTTTTATAGCGGCAGCGGCCTGAACGCCGTCGCCGCCCAGTACACCTATATGATCGGCAGCGTCTGGGCAGAGATGGGCGGCAACAACTCTGCGGATGCTGTCCTGTACTCCCGTCCGGACGATGCCAAGTGCAACCTGTCTGCGGCCCAGCAGGAGGCGATCATGCGGCAGATGCTGGGCAGCAACTATGACCGTGCGGCGGAGCTGTTTGCCGCAGCCTATCCGGGGCACGACCTGTACGATCTGCGCTCTCTGATTTCTTTTGCAAGCAATGATGTGACGGCCCATGCGGCGGCCTCAGCCCCTGCGGTCTATGAGTATCTGGTGGCCTACACCATGCCTTATTTCGGCGGCATGACCATGACCCACACGTCCGATCTTGGACTCTGGTTCCATTCGGTGGATGCGGTAGCCTACCAGATTGCCGGCGACGAGGCCAACGCCCACCATCTGTCGGACCAGATGGCCAGCGCTCTGGCCGCCTTCTGCGCCTATGGCGACCCGTCTACCCGGCGGCTGCCGTGGGACCCCTACACAGCTGCCGCGCCCCGCACTATGGTTTTTGACGTGCGCAGTACCTGCAAGGACAGCAGTTTCGACGACGAACTGCGAACTCTTCTACATAGATAACTTTATTCGTTTCATCTACCTCTTCTGTTAACTGAAGCCATCTTCAAACTGCTCCTTGCAGAGGGCCGCGGCCTCATGCCTGTGTGTGAAGCCGCGGCCTTGCTTTGCAGGGAGTAATAACCCTTGGGTTTAAGCACAGTAACCAAACGATACTTCTCTTTTCTTCCAAAATCCTGTACAGTAAGTGCAAGAGGTGAGAAGCGTCGTGATCCCATCGAATTACCCGGAGCGCACCGGCAAACACTTTATCCGCTACTGCAACCGGCAAACGCCACAGAGCGGCGACATCAGCATTGCGGGCGCTATTCTGCAACACACCGGGAACATTCTCGAACTCTCGCAGGAGCGGCTCTCCGCCGAGGCACACCTGTCCGGGGCGTCGATCAGCAGGTTCATCCGCCGGTGCGGGTTTGAAAGTTTCCAGAGCTTCAAAAACCAGTTTGAGCGTTTTCTCTCCCAGCGCAGCTTGCGGCGTTCCAAGCACTTCCTCGCCGCCTACCATGACCAGTCCGACATGGATGTTGGCCGGCAGCTCTACGATGACGCCGTGCAAAATCTGAAGGCCACCATGGACGATCTTCCTCTGCCGCTGCTGGAGCAGACAGCCCGGATGATGTGCCAGAGCCACACCGTCTATCTGGTGGGGGACGGCCGGGACCTGTACTGCTTTTACTCCCTGCAGCTCGACCTGCTGTGCAGCGGCCGGGCAGCCTACTTTTACAATGTGGACGAGGTCAGCAAGCACACCATGCCGCCGATGGACAGCCGGACGCTGGTGCTGTTGCTCTCGGTCAACCCGTTCTGGTACCACGAGGAGATTGCCAGCCTCTGCGATGCAGCCCGCAAAGCGCGTGCCTGCACCGTCCTGTTCACCCAGGGCAGCCCCAGCGAAGACGTCAAGGCCAATTTCTGCTGCCGCTATGGGCGGCCGGGCAGCGTCAACGACGGCTACTACTCGCTGTACTTTCTGGCCCAGCTGCTCAGCGTTTTGTTTTACCGCGCCCAGTGACATCCCGCACTATGGAAGTCTCTCCGGTGCTCAGCCGCCGGAGTGTCTGTACAAAACAAAAGAAAGAAGGACGAATCATGGCAAGTAAGTACGACGGCCTGGCCCGCATCATCATCCAGAATGTGGGCGGCAAAGACAACATCGTATCTCTGACGCACTGCATCACACGGCTTCGTTTCAAGCTCAAGGATGAGAGCAAAGCCAACACCGAGGTGCTGAAGAACACCGACGGCATCGTCACCGTCATCCAGTCGGGCGGACAGTATATGGTGGTCATTGGCAACCAGGTGCCCGAGGTCTACGACGCTGTTTGCGCGGTGGGCCACATCGCCCCGGGCGGCGCGGTGAACGAGGACGGCACGGCGGCGGCAAACGGCGACGCCCCCGTCCGCAAACAGAGTCCGATTGGTGCGTTCGTCAGCATCGTCACCAGCGTCTTTACCTCCTGGCTGGGCTGCCTGGCCGCCTGCGGCATCATCAAGGGCGTGCTGGCCCTGCTGGTGGCGGTGGGCGTCATGGATGGGGCCGGCTCCACCTACAACATCCTGTACTCTCTGGGCGACTGCTTTTTCTACTTCATGCCCATCCTGCTGGCCTACACCTCGGCCAAAAAGTTCGGACTGCCCGAGATGGAGGGCATGATCATCGGCGCGGCCATGCTCTATCCTTACCTGCTGGGCAGCTCCGCTATGGCGCGGGACACCCTGTTCGGCATCCCGGTCATCATGCCGGCGTCGGGCGATTATACCTCCAGCGTCATCCCCATCATCTGCGCGGTAGCCTTCGCCGCCTGGTTTGAGCGTCTGTACGCCAAGTACATCCCCGAGGCCATCAAGCTGTTCGCCGTGCCGCTCATCACCTGCACCGTCACCTTCTGCCTGACTTTGTGGATCATCGGACCCATCGCCTCCCTGCTGGCGCAGGGTCTGAGCGCCCTTTTTGCCTTCCTGAACAATGTCAGCGGCATCCTGATGGGCGCCGTGGTGGGCGGCCTGTGGCAGGTGCTGGTCATGTTCGGCCTGCACTGGGCGCTGGTGCCCCTGGCCATCACCGATGTGGCCACCAGCGGCAGCACCTTCCTGCTGACCGGTATGCTGGCCACCACCTTTACCCAGACCGGCACGGTGGCCGCCATCTGGTTCAAGACCAAGAGTTCCAAGCTCAAGAGCCTCTGCCCGCCGGCCTGCATCTCCGCCTTTGCGGGCGTCACCGAACCAGCCATCTACGGCATCACCCTGCCCAAGAAGACCCCCTTCATCGTGAGCTGCATCATCTCGGCGGTAGCCGGCGGCGTGCTGGGCGCGTTCCACGTCATGCAGTATGTCATCGGCGGCCTGGGCGTTTTCTCCTGGCCTGCCTTCGTGAACACCACAACCAACGACGCCAGCGGCATGGTCGTCGCCATCATCGTCTCCCTGGCGGCCATGGTCGCAGCGTTCCTCGTTACGCTTTTCACCTATCGTGACGAACCAGCCCAAAAGGCATGAGTTCGTTCACGCTCTGCATCTATCCATTTTCCGAACGCAAAGGTGCGGTACGCTGGTACTGCGCCTTTGCGCTTTTTTCTTGACAGCGTTTGTGAAAATCCTTACAATATTTTCTGTAAACACGAACAAGGGAGGGCAGCTTGTATGTATAACCCGCAGCTTGAGACCTTCCTCTGCGTGGCGGAGGCGGGCAGCTTCAACAAGGCGGCCGAGCGGCTGTATATCTCGCCGCCGGCGGTCATCAAGCAGATCAACCTGCTGGAGGAGAGCCTGGGCCTGCAGCTCTTTGTCCGCACCCACCGGGGGCTGCGGCTGACGGCCGCCGGGCAGAGCCTGCGGCAGGACGCGAAATACATCATCCAGTACTGCAAGGACTCGGTGACGCGGGCGCGCAACGCCATGCAGGAGAGCAAGAACGTCATCCGTATTGGCACCTCCCCCATGACCCCCGCCCAGGTGCTGGTGGATCTCTGGCCCCGGCTGCAGGCCGTTTGCCCGGGCATCAAGTTCCAGCTCGTCCCTTACGAAAACACCCCCGAAAACGCACGGGAAATACTCGCCAATCTCGGCCAGAACATCGACGTGGTGGCCGGCATTTTCGACGAGACCATGCTCGCCCTGCGCAGGTGCGCCGGGCTGGAGCTGTCCCGCGAGCCGATCTGCTGCGCGGTGTCGGTCTACCACCGGCTGGCCGCCAAGGAGCGGCTCACCGTCCGGGACCTCTACGGCGAAAAGCTGATGCTCATCAAACGAAACTGGAGCCACTATGTGGACCTTTTGCGAGACGAATTGTGGAAAGAGCACCCGCAGATCGAGATCGTGGACTTCGACTTCTACAACACCGACGTCTTTAACCGGTGCGAAAATAACAACTGCGTCCTGATGGCGGTGCCGCGGTGGCAGTACGTCCACCCCCTCTTGAAAATTCTGCCGGTGGACTGGGACTACACCATCCCCTACGGGCTGCTCCACGCGCCCGAGCCTTCCCCCCTGGTGGCCCGCTTTCTGCAGGCGGTGGCCAGCACCGCCCGGGAGATCCCGGCACTGTAAAGCCCAACGTTCACACTGCATAACCAATCGAGACTTCTGCTGAGGTCTCGATTTTTTTATAATAAGGGCAGGAACGAACCCCAAGACCACCCAAAGGAGGCATGATTCTATGAGCGTTTTCCGCAGCAATTTCCTGTGGGGCGGAGCAACCGCCGCCAACCAGTGCGAGGGTGCATGGAATGCCGACGGCAAGGGGATGTCGGTGGCAGACATCTGCACCGGCGGCAGATACGGTCAAAGCAAGCGGATTACACCGGTATTGGAAGAAGGCGCGTTCTACCCCAGCCATGAGGCCATCCGGCACTACGACCGCTTCCGAGAGGACATCAAGCTCTTTGCCGAGATGGGCTTCAAGTGTTACCGCTTCTCCATCGCCTGGACCCGTATCTTCCCAAACGGCGACGAGACCGAACCCAACGAAAGCGGCTTACGTCACTACGACGAAGTGATCGACGAGTGCCGCAAGTATGGCATCGAACCCCTCATCACCATCAGCCACTACGAGGTCCCCTTTGGCCTGACCAAAAAGTGCAACGCCTGGGTCAGCCGGGAGATGATCGGCTACTTCCTCAACTACTGCCGGGCCATCTTCACCCGCTACAAGGGTAAGGTCAAGTATTGGCTGACCTTCAACGAGATCAACAGCGCCGTCGCTCCGATGGGCGCGCTGCTCAACCAAGGCATTTTGAACGACCTCGAGCATCCCACCGAGTTCATGCACCAGCCCGACATCCCGCAGCAGCGGTTCCAGGGACTGCATCATCAGTTCATCGCCAGCGCCCTGGCGGTGCAGATGGCCCACGAGACCGACCCTGATTACCGCGTGGGCAGCATGATGATCTATTCGGCCAGCTACCCGCTGACCTGCAAGCCCGCCGATGTGCTGGCCAATCAGAAGTACAACCGGCTGTACAACTACTACTGCACCGACGTACAGGCCCGCGGCGCCTATCCCGCCTACGCCCGCCGCCTGCTGGATGAACTGGGGATCAAGCTGGAGATACAGCCCGACGATGCAGAGATCCTGCGCAGGGGCACCGTCGATTTCATTACCTTTTCCTACTATATGTCCTCCTGCCAGAGTGCCGGCAAGTCCGAAAGCGGCGAGGGCAACATCCTCGGCGGCGCACCCAATCCCTACCTCAAGGCCAGCGACTGGGGCTGGCAGATCGACCCCGAGGGACTGCGCTACGCGCTGAACGACCTATACGACCGGTACGGCAAGCCGCTGATGGTAGTGGAGAACGGCCTGGGTGCCAAAGATGAACTGCTGCCCGACGGCACTGTCCGCGACGACTACCGCATCGACTACCTGCGCCGCCACATCGAACAGATGAAAGAGGCAGTCAAGGACGGTGTGGACCTGATGGGCTATACCCCCTGGGGCTGCATCGACCTGGTATCGGCGTCCACCGGCGAGTACGCCAAGCGGTATGGTTTCATCTATGTCCGCCGCTACGACGACGGCACCGGCGACTTCGCCCGCCTGCGCAAGAAGTCTTTCTACTGGTACAAGCAGGTCATCGCAACGAATGGCGATAACCTGGGCTGAGGGCCGGCCGATGAAACGGAGATGGATAGCAGCCGTTCTGGCAGCCTGCTGCCTGGCCGGGTGCGGGGCAGCTTTTAGCGCCGCCAGCGAATACGATGCGGCCAGCATCCAGGTCGCGCCCATGGGAGAGGAGCCGGTACAGGTGACAGTCAGCAGGCCGTTTACACAGGACAGCCGCATCGAGGAGGTAACCAGCGACCCTGTGTTTGGGGACTCTGGGCGGCTGCTGTTCCCGGTGGACGAATGGTACATGAGCGGGGACACGCTGGGGCAGCTTCAACTGACCTGGTACAGCCACATCGACCCGGCCGAGACGGTGGAGATCGTCAACACCCTCCATGAGCGGGCAGCCAACGGCGAGACGGTCTTTTATGACATTTACACCGACGAGGAAAAGACGGCTGACCCCGCCAAGGCCGATACTGGACTATTCTTTTTCAAAGGCGAACCGGGAGCACGATTTGCCGTCTGTAACGCAGGGGGCGGGTTCGCCTATGTGGGGGCCATGCAGGACAGCCTCCCCCACGCATTGGAGCTGTCCCGGCGGGGATACAACGCTTTTGCCCTTATCTACCGGCCTGGCGCGCAGACCGCCTGCGAGGACCTGGCACGGGCCATCGGTTTCATCTTTGAGCACGCCGATGCGCTGGAAGTGGATACCAGCTGTTACTCCCTCTGGGGCGGCTCGGCTGGCGGCCGGATGGCTGCCTGGCTGGGGACTTATGGGCCGACAGCTTTCGGCGGAGACGACCTGCCACAGCCCGGCGCCATCGTGATGCAGTACACCGGTCACAGCGAGTACAGTGAGGCCGACCCGCCTACCTTCGCCTGCGTGGGGGAGGCCGACGGTATCGCCAGCTGGCGCACCATGCAGCGCCGGCTGCAGGCCATGAGTGCCCTCGGCATCCCCACCGAGTTCCACCATTATCCCGGCCTGCCTCACGGCTTCGGCCTTGGGACCGGCACGGTGGCCGAAGGGTGGCTGGATCAAGCCGTTGCATTCTGGGAGGCACAAATGTGAGCCTCCCTCACCCTATACATTTTAACCGGAAAGGAAGCATCTTTATGAACAACTTTATCTTTCAGAACAGCACCAGGGTCTACTTCGGCAAAGGCTGTGTCAAGGAATACCTCGCCTGCCTGACCAGGGACGCGCAGACCGTCCTGCTGGCCTACGGCGGCGGGTCGGTCCGGCGCAACGGCGTCTACGACGAGATTGCCGGCATCCTCTGGAACGCAGGCAAGACGGTGGTGGATTTCGGCGGCATCATGTCGAACCCCACCTACGCCAAGGTCCAGGAGGGGGCAAGGCTCGCCCGGGAAAACGGCGTCGACCTCATCCTCGCGGTGGGCGGCGGCAGCGTCATGGACTGCTGCAAGGCGGTCAGCCTGGCCGCCCGCTACGACGGCGACATCTGGGATGACTTCTGGGCGCGGCCGGGCGTCATCGACTTCGAGCCGCTGCCTCTGGGGGTGGTGGTGACGGTGGCCGGCACCGGCAGCGAGTGCAACGGCGGCGCGGTCATCACCAACGAGGCCAAGAAGTGCAAGACCGGTCGGGATTACCCCGCCCTCAACCCCCGCTTCGCCCTGATGGACCCCACCTACACCTACAGCGTGCCCAAAAAGCAGATGGTGTCGGGCAGCTTCGACATCCTCAGCCACATCATGGAGACCTATTTCAGCGAGCCGAACGAGGACAACGTCTCGGACGACATCATGGAGGCCCTGATGCGCAGCGTCATCCGCAACCTGCGGGCCGCCATCGTCGACCCCGAGGACTACACCGCCCGCTCCAACCTGATGTGGGACGCCACCATGGCCGAGAACCGCGTCATCAAGATGGGCAAGAAGTGCGATTTTGAGTGCCACAACATGGAGCACCAGCTCGGCGCTTACACCAACTGCAACCACGGCTGCGGCCTGGCCGTCCTCCACCCGGTCTATTACCGGCATATCTACCAGGCGGGGCTGCCCAAGTTTGTGAAGTTTGCCGAAAACGTCTGGGGCATCGCCCGGGACGGCCGGACCGACGAGGCGCTGGCCCTGGCCGGCATCGATGCGCTGGCCGCCTTCATCCGGGAGATCGGCCTGCCCACCACCCTCAAGGAGCTGGGCGCGGACAAGGCCCAGTTAAAGGAGATCGCCGACAGCTGCGGCATTTCCCAGGGCAGTTACAGAGCCATGACACACGAAGAGATCCTCGCCATCTTCAACGAGTGTTATGAATAAAAAACAGAAACCGAAAGGAGCATCCTCATGAAAAAACGCATCACGGCCCTGCTCACCGGCCTTGCGGTGAGCCTTGCCCTCGCGGCTTGCGGCAGCAGCGCTTCGGCGGCGTCCAGCGCACCCGCCCCTTCCTCGCAGCCGGCCTCCTCCGTACCGGCATCCAGCGCCGTCTCGTCACAGGCGGCATCTGAAGAAAATGCCCCGGCTTCCTCGGCCGCATCCAGCGCCGCTTCGTCTGAAGCCGCTGCGCCCGAGACTGAGAGCGCCGGCGGGACCCTGGTGGTCTACTACTCGGCCACCGGCAACACCGAGGAGGCCGCGGGCTACATCGCCGAGCTGACCGGCGGCGATCTGTTTGAGCTGACCCCGGTGGACGACTACTCGAACGACGACCTGCGCTGGACCGACCCTGAGAGCCGCGTCTCCACCGAGCATGACGCCATCGTGGCCGGCGAGACGGTGACGGTCGAGCTGACTGCCGTCACCCCCGAAAACTGGGACAGCTACGACACCGTCTTCATCGGCTACCCCATCTGGTGGGGCGAGGCGGCCTGGCCGGTGGACGGCTTTGTGACCGGCAACGACTTCACCGGCAAGACGGTGATCCCCTTCTGCACTTCTTCCAGCTCACCCCTGGGCGAGAGCGGTACGCTGCTGGCCGAGATGGCCGGCACCGGCGACTGGCAGGAAGGCCATCGCTTCAGCTCCGGCGTCAGCGAAAGCGACGTGCAGGAGTGGCTGGACGGGCTGGGCCTGTAACAGCAAACCTTGCCAATTTCTTTTCATTTTTTACATCTCCTTTCTTTGCAGCGGGCAAGCCCCCTGTCCTCTCCTTTTGGGGGCAGGCGGGGCTTGCCCCATGTTTGTATGGAGGAAATTTGACATGAACTACAAAGTCATCCAAAAGGCAGCCGCTCTCTGTACCACGGCGGCGCTGGCGCTGTGCCAGGCCGGGTGCGCAGCCGGGGCCGAGGGGCCGGGAGCGGCCGGCTCCGCCCTGCCGCCCAATTCCCTTGCTGCACAGGCCCAAAACTACACCCTGCCGCCCGACATCACCCCCGGCACCGAGACGCAGCGGGGCTTCCTCAACGACAATGTCCTCCACAGCGAGGAGGGGGATATCCATTACAGCAGCTACATCCCCACAGACTACGACGGCAGCCAGCCCTACGCCCTTTTCATCACCCTGCCCGGTTGGGAGGGGTTGTACTTCCAGGGGGTAGGGGCCAACATGGTAGAGGACTTCGGCATCGAAGCGCCCCGCTACAACGACCGGATGATCGTCCTTTCCCCCCAGCTGAACGACTGGGGCGAGACCTCGGCCGAGCAGACCATCGCCCTGACCGAATATTTCCTCGCACACTACAACATCGACCCCGCCCGAGTCTACCTGCACGGGATGTCGGGCGGGGGCGAGACGGCCTCCCTGGTGATGGGGATGCGCCCCGAACTCTACGCCGCCTGCCTTTTGACCAGCACCCAGTGGGACGGCGACCTTGAGACCCTGGCCGCCGCCCGCACCCCGCTCTACCTCGCCATCGGCGACCGGGACAGCTACTACGGCCCGGCGTCCCTCCGGCAGGCCTATCAGGACCTGCACGATCTCTACGCCGGGCAGGGCCTGTCGGAAGAGGAAATCGGCGCGCTGCTGGTGCTGGACGTGCGGGGGCAGAACTACTTCGAGGCCCACGGCTTTTCCGACCAGCACGCCGGCGGCCAGGCCTTCGCCCACGACGCCGATGTGATGGGCTGGCTGTTCAGCCACTGACGCGAGTGATAAGCTAAAGGTTATCACTGCATAACCAATCGAGACTTCTGCTTTCCCGCAGAAATGTTACAATAGGGCCATAGAGGGTTTACAAGCCGCAAAAGGCACAAGAAAGGAGATCATCTTTATGACCAGACGTGAATTCATCAAGCTCTCCGCCGTCCTGGCGCTGACCGGCGCATCTGCCGCCTGCAGTGCCGGGCGCGCCCCCTCGGTCGGGGCGGACGCCAACATCCTGGTGGCCTATTTCTCGGCCACCGGCAACACCGAGCGGGCCGCGAGCTACATCGCCGAGCTGACCGACGGCGACCTGTTTGTGATCACCCCCGCCGACCCCTACACCGCCGACGACCTCAACTGGAACAACAACCAAAGCCGTGTCTCCGCCGAGCACAACACCATCGAAAGCGGCGGCACTGTGACGGTGGCGCTGACCCAGACCACTTCCGTGAACTGGGACAGCTACGACACCGTATTCATTGGCTACCCCATCTGGTGGTATGAGGCCGCATGGCCGGTGGACGGCTTTGTGACCGGCAACGACTTCACCGGCAAGACGGTGATCCCCTTCTGCACTTCTTCCAGCTCACCCCTGGGCGAGAGCGGTACGCTGCTGGCCGAGATGGCCGGCACCGGCGACTGGCGGCAGGGCCGGCGCTTCTCCTCCGGTGTCAGCGAGAGCGACGTGCGCAGCTGGCTGAACGGGATGGGACTGTAACGATCAGGCGGCGGGCCGTCCGGCATAGAGCGGGGCTGGCCCGCCTTTTGCAGAAAGACAGCAAAGAAGGCGCATTTCATGCAGGCACAAACAGAACAGGAACGGTATCTCTTTGAGGAGATGCCAGTCCCACAGGCCATCGCTACCCTGGCAGTCCCCACCATCATCAGCCAGGTAGTGACCATGATCTACAACCTTGCCGACACCTTTTTTGTCGGACAGATCAGCGACCCGCTGATGGTGGCAGCCGTCTCGCTGGTGTCCCCCTGGTTCAACCTGCTCACCGCCCTGGGTAACCTGTTCGGGCTGGGCGGCAGCAGCTTGATCTCCCGGATGTTGGGTGCGCAGGACCACAAAGACGTCAAATATGTGTCGGTGTTCAGCATCTGGGGCGGCGCGGCGGCGACGCTGGTCTTTTCGCTTGTCTCCTGGCTGGCGCGGCGGCCCCTATTGGCCTTCTTCGGGGCCAGTGCAGACACCTATGGTTATGCCGAATCGTATCTCCTGTGGGTGGTGACTCTGGGCGGCGTACCCACCATGGTCAGCCTGGCGCTGGGACATCTGCTGCGCAGCGAAGGGCACGCCCGGCAGGCCAGCGCCGGTATGATGTTTGGCGGTATCCTCAACGTGATACTCGATCCTGTGTTCATCTTCGTGTTTCGCTTGAACGTGGCCGGTGCGGCCATGGCCACCGCTCTGTCCAATACCGCGTCGGTGGTCTTTTTCGTGGTGGAATACGCCCGGCTGAAGGGACAGACCGCCGTCTCGCTGGATCTGCACTTTTTCACCTTCCGTTTCGTCCGCTCCATCTTTTCGGTCGGGCTGGCCTCTGCGCTGGCGACAGCTCTGGGCAACGCCTCCAACATGGTCATGGTCCATCTGGCGTCCGGCTATGGCGACATCCCGGTAGCCGCCTACGGCATCGTCAAACGGATCGACCAGTTCCCTCTGAACGTCTCGATGGGGCTTTGCCAGGGATTTATGCCCCTGGTCGGCTACACCTACGCAGCCAAAAAGTACGATCGGATGCGCCGGGCCTCCACCTTCTCCTGGGCGGCGGCGCTGGTGATGTCCGCCTGCTTTGTGGCCTGCTTCGCAGCGTTCGCGCCGCAGATCCTGCGCCTGTTCATCCCCGAAGCCGAGACCAGCACCCTCGGCGCGGCTTTTCTGCGGATCGCCTGCCTGGCCGTCCCGCTGACCAGCGTCAACTTCCTCATCAGCTACACCCTGCAGGCAATGGGCAAAGGGGTGCAGTCGGCCATCCTGACCTCCTGCCGGCAGGGCCTTCTGAACATCCCGCTGCTCATCCTGATGGACCTGACGGTGGGGCTGTACGGCATGATCTGGACCCAGCTGGTGGTGGAGATCATCATGCTGCCGGTGTCGCTGGGGATGTACTTTCGCACCTTCCGTTCCCTCAGGGCATAACTCGAAGGTTACGACTGCATAACCAACCGAGACTTCTGTTTCCCCGCAGAAATGCTACAATAAGATTAGACGAAAAAACACCATTTGTACAGGAGAAAGAACATGGATACACGCATTTTGGGCAAAGATTTGGCCGTCTCGGCCGTGGGGCTGGGGTGCATGGGCTTTTCCCACGCATACGGCGCGCCCACCGAAAGGGACGAAGCCGTCCGGCTGATCCGGCAGGCGGCGGAGATGGGCTACACCTTCTTCGATACCGCCGAGGTCTACGGCACCCCGGAGGACCCCCACGTCAATGAGCGCCTGGTGGGCGAGGCGCTGGCCCCGATACGGGACAAGGTGGTGATCGCCAGCAAATTTGGCCTGCGGTTCGACTTTGCCAGCGGCAAGGTGCCGGTGCCCCTCATCCCCGACTCCCGCCCCGAGACCATTCGACACTCGGTGGAAGGGTCGCTCAAGCGGCTCGGCACCGACCACATCGACCTGTATTTCCAGCACCGCATCGACCCGGCCGTCGAGCCGGAAGAGGTGGCCGGCGTTATGGCCGGCCTCATCCGGGAGGGTAAGATCACCCACTGGGGCATCTCGGAAGCAAACGAGGATTATCTGCGCCGGGCCAACGCCGTCTGCCCGGTGACGACGGTCGAAAACCGCTACTCGATGATGGCCCGGCAGTACGAGAGTCTCTTCCCGGTGCTGGAAGAACTGGGGGTGGGGCTGGTGGCCTTCTCCCCGATGGCCAACGGCTTCCTCACCGGCAGATACGGCAAGGGCCAGCACTTCGACCCCAGGACCGATTACCGCGCCGCCATGCCGCAGTTCACCGATGCAGCGGTGGAGCAGAATGCCGCCCTGCTGAGCCTGCTGAACGATATGGCCGCCCAAAAGAAGGCAACCCCCGCCCAGATCAGTATGGCATGGATGCTCTGCAAAAAGCCCTGGATCGTCCCCATCCCCGGCACCCGCAAGCCGGAACGGATGGCCGAAAACGCCGGCGCAGCCGGTATCCGCCTGACCGCGCAGGAGGTGCAGGCGCTGGACGACGCCCTGGATCAGATGGAGATGTCCGCCGTCTTTGGCGGGACACCGATAGCAAAAGCAAAGCAATAAAATCTTGATGAACCGCATGAAAGGAGCATGACTTATGGAATATACAACTCTGAACAACGGCGTCAAAATGCCGATGGCCGGCATCGGGACCTTCCTGCTCAGCCCCGATGAGGCGGAGGCTTCGGTCCTGTCCGCACTGCAGTGCGGCTACCGTCTAATCGACACCGCCAACGCCTATGTGAATGAAAAAGCGGTAGGCCGCGCCATCAAGAAGTCCCGCGTCCCCCGCGAGGAGATCTTTCTCGAGACCAAGCTCTGGCCCAGCTTCTACGAGCAGCCCGACGCGGTGGACAAGACCCTCCAGCGCCTCGGCACCGATTATATCGACCTGCTGCTGATCCACCAGCCTGCCGGCAACTACAAGGCCGGGTATAAGCTGATGGAAAAGGCATATCAGGAGGGCAAGGTGCGGGCCATCGGCCTGTCCAACTTTGACAAGAGTCTCATCAAGGAGATCCTGGATGAGTGCAAGGTGAAGCCCGCCATCCTGCAGACCGAGGTCCACCCTTACAGCCAGGAAAAAAAGCTGAAGGAGTTCCTGGACGAACAGGCCATCATCATCCAGGCCTGGTATCCGCTGGGCCACGGCGACCACAAGCTGATCGAGGAGCCGCTCTTTACCGAGTTGGGCCGCAAGTACGGCAAGTCCAACGCCCAGATCATCCTGCGCTGGCACATCCAGAGCGGCAACATCGTCATCCCCGGCTCCAAGAACCCCGACCATATCAAGGCTAACTTCGACCTGTTCGACTTCGAGCTGACCGACGGCGAGATGGCACAGATTGCTGCAATGGACAAGCAGAAGCGCTACTACACCTGCACCCCCTCGATGCTGAAGGCTTACGCCGAGATGGTGCCGCCGGTAGACGCGCAGAAGTAAACCGCACACAGACAAACAAACGCCGGACACGGCGGGCTACTCCCTTCTCCGCCGTGCCCTTTTTTGAAAGGAACGAAACGATATGCGCACAGATTTTGGATCCAAATCCTGGTTTTACCCCCTGCCGGTGCTCATCATCGGCACCTACAACCCCGACGGTACTGCCGACGCGATGAACGCCGCCTGGGGCGGCCTCTATGACGCCGACAAGGTGGTGCTCTGCCTGAGCGAGGGCCACCGTACCACCCAGAACATCAAGGCCCGGGGCGCGTTCACCGTCAGCTTTGCCGACGCGGCCCACGTCGTTCCCGCCGACTATGTCGGGATGGTCTCGGGCAACAGCGAACCGGACAAGATGAAAAAGGCCGGCTTCCACACCAGCAAGGCCAGCACCGTGGACGCGCCCCTGATCGACGAACTGCCGGTGGCCCTGGAGTGCAAGCTGCTCAAGATGAACGAGGACGGCAACATCATCGGACAGATCGTCAACGTCAGCGTGGACGACACCGTCCTGAACGCCGAAGGCCAGATCGACCCGGACGTGTTCCAGCCCATCTCCTTCGACCCGGCCAACAACATCTACCGCGCCCTGGGCGAGAAGGTGGGCAACGCCTTCTGGGACGGCGGCAAGCTGAAATGAGACAGGCGCACCAACATCTGGAACACCACCGACCTGTCCCCGACGGCAGCATGGGCGCCCTGTAAAAACCATCACCGAAAGGAATCAAAAGATATGCGTGGGATCGAAGATAAAGTCGTAATCATCACAGGAGCTTCTTCCGGCATCGGGGAGGCCACTGCCCGCCTGCTGGCACAGGAGGGAGCCAGGGTGGTCCTCAGCGCCCGCCGGGAAGACCGGCTGGCGGCCCTGGCCTCCCAGCTGGGGGAGCGCGCCGCCTATCTCACATCGGACGTCACCGACCCGGCCTCTATGCAGGCGCTGGCAGCCCTGGCCAAAGAGCGCTTTGGCCGGGTGGACGCCCTGTTCGCCAACGCCGGGGTCATGCCTGGCAGCAATATGTCCCAGCTGAAGGTGGATGACTGGATGCAGATGGTGGACATCAACATCAAAGGCGTCCTGTACGCCATGGCCGCGGTGCTGCCCCTCTTTCTGGAGCAGAAGCAGGGGCATATCCTGGTCACCTCCTCCATTGCCGGCACCCGGTCCGTGCCTGGCAACGCCGTCTACTGCGGGACCAAGCACTTTGTGCGGGCCATGCTGGATTCTTTCCGGTCAGAAGCCGTAGCGGAGGGCGTCAACATCCGCACCACCTCCATCTATCCCGGCGCGATCCAGACCGAGCTCCTGCACACCATCGCCCCTTCCAAAACCAAAGACATGGTGGAGGAATTTTACAAAAACGTGGGCCTGCCGCCGCAGGTCATTGCCCATGCGGTGGCATACGCTCTCTCCCAGCCGGATGATGTAGACGTGTCCGACCTGGCCGTCCGCCCCACCCGGGAGAGCTGAGCCCCTTCATATAAGGAGAAAAGAAATGTTCACCGTCTGCCATATGCTCACATCTCTGGACGGAAAGATCGACGGGGCCTTTTTTGGGGTGCCCGAAACAGCCCCCGCCCTGGCGGCTTATGCCGATCTCCGGAACCACTATCAGTGTCAGGCCACCGTCTACGGCCTGACCACCATGCTGGAGGGCTACGCCTGCGGCCCCATCCCCTCCCTGCCCCCCTGCCCGGATCCGCCCGCCTTCACCGACTGGATCAACCCCGAAGGCAAAGGGGTGAACCGCTTCATCGTCTCGATGGACCCCAAAGGGGAGCTGAACTTTTCGGGGCCGGTCATCCGGCGGGCAGGGCGGCCCGACGCCCATGTGGTGGAGGCCCTGACCCGGCAGGCCAGCCCGGCCTATCCGGCCTACCTGCGGCAGAAGGGCGTCTCCTATCTGATCGCCGGGGAGCAGCAGCTGGACTGCGCCCTGCTGGCAAACAAGCTCTGCCGCCTGCTGGGGGTCACCCGCCTAATGGTGGCCGGCGGCGGGGTGACCAACTGGGCCTTTTTGCAGGCAGGGCTGCTCCATGAGATCAGCCTGGTCGTCGCGCCGGTGGCCGACGGCAGCGCCGCGGCCGCTTCCGTGTTCGATCAGGCGCCTTTCCTGCCCGGCGGCGGGCCCGTCGCCTTCCGCCTGGCAGAGGCCAAACCCCTGGACGGCGGCGCGCTCTGGCTGCGCTACGCCGCCCTGACCTGAAACGACATCCTCTTCATCTTCATCTTCATCATTTCCATCTTCCTTCTTTGCGCGGGCCCGCGGCGTTTTGCCGCGGGCCTGTTGGCGTCTCTGCCCCCTTTCAGTGGAAACCTCCGGCTTATCACTGCATAACCAATCGAGACTTCTGCCCGGGGCCCGGCCGCGCTACAATAAAGGCAGAAAAAGGGCGCAGGCCCTATATAAACCGACATTCACCCCTCTGAGAAAAGGAGCAAGCCTATGAAACTGCAGCATCGGGCCGCCGCCCTGACAGCGGCCGCCGTCCTGGCTCTGTCCACCGTGGCAGCGCCGCTCACCGCCTTTGCGGCATCCGAGTCCGCCCCCGCCGAAAACGGCATCCTGGACCTCCTGCCCGCCCCCCTGCGGGACCTGATCGACCCCGAAAACGTGCCCCTGCGCATCGCCGAACAGGGCATTTTCTCGGCGGGCGGCACCGTCATCCGCTCGGACGGCACTTTTGACGTGAGCAGTTACTACACCTCGCGGGAAGGCTCGACCTCCCATGTGGACCACGCCAACGTCCTCTATCAGATCCCCGAAAACGACACCAAACTGCCGATGGTCTTTCTGCACGGGTACGGCCAGTCCCGGATGGGCTGGATGACCACCCCCGATGGGCGGGAAGGCTGGTCGGATATGTTCCTGCGCAAGGGCCACAGCGTCTGGCTGATCGATCAGCCTCGCCGCGGCGAGGCAGGCCAGACCTCGGTGGCCGGCACCATCTCGACCGAGCCGTCCGACCAGACCTGGTACACCCAGTTCCGCATCGGCACCTATCGGGACGATCAGTTCACCTACAACGAAGGGTCGCAGTTCCCCCGCGGGGAGGAAACGCTGGACCAGTTCTTCCGCCAGATGACCCCTGACACCGGCATGGACTCGACTCACGGCGACCAGAACATCGACAACACGGTGGTGGCCCAGGCCGTGGCCGCCGCCATTGACGAGGTCTACGCCCGCACCGGCATGGACTCCATCCTCGTCACCCACTCCCAGGGCGGCCTCCCCGGCTGGGAGGTGCCCCGCTACACCGACCATGTGGCCGCCATCGTCGCCATCGAGCCGGGCGGCGCGCCCCAGGTGGGCAGCGAGGCCTACAACGCGATGGCCGCGCAGAACATCCCGGTGGCCTTCTACTACGGCGACTACATCGGCGCCGAATACGCCGACGTGCCCGCTGCGGCCATGTGGTCGATGATGGCTTCCACCGCCGACACCTTCACCGAGGCCTACACCGCCGTCGGCTGCACCAGCACGGTGGTCCATCTGCCCGACGAAGGGATCACCGGCAACGACCACTTCATGTTCCAGGACCTGAACAACGACGTCATCGCCGATCACATCGAAAACTGGATCCGGGCGAACGTACAGTGAGCGCAAAGGAGGGATGCAGCATGGACCGGCCCTTTGTCGTCTGCCATATCCTGATCTCCCTCGATGGGAAGATCGACGGGGCCTTCTTCGGCGCGCCCGAGACCGCCCCCGCTCTGGGGGCCTATGGGGAGCTGCGCAGTTTCCACAACTGCCAGGCCACGGTCTACGGAGCCACCACCATGCGGGAACTCTACGCCGACGGCCCGGCCCCCAAGCTGCCGCCCTGCCGGGAGCCGCAGCTGCCCGATTGGGTGGATGAGGCGGGCAGGGCAACCGGACGCTTCATCGTCTCCCTCGACCCCGAAGGGACGCTGGGCTTCCGTGCCGGGAGCGTGGCCCGCCGGGGCCGCCCCGACGCACATATCATCGAGGTTCTGACCGAGCGCGCCGACCCGGCCTGCCGGGCCTATCTGCGCGGGCAGGGGGTGTCCTACCTGACCGCGGGGGCAGACCGGATCGACTGCGCCCTGCTGCTGCAAAAGCTGCGCCGGCTCTTTGGCATCGGCCGGATGATGGTGGCCGGAGGCGGCGTGACTAACGGCGCCTTTCTGGCGGCGGGCCTTCTGGACGAGCTGAGCCTGGTGGTGGCCCCAGTGGCCGATGCCTGCGCGGCAGACGTGGCCCTCTTTGAGCAGACGTCCGCCCCCGCCGCCTTCCGCCTGCTCGAGGCAAAGCCTCTGGACGGCGGCGCGCTCTGGCTGCGGTATGAGAGACCGGTTGATTTGTAAAGGAGGAACCGCAAAATGGAGCAAGCCTATCTCAAAATGCTGGAAACCACCGACCCGGAATTCGCGGTTTTTTTCTCCCGCTTTGCCGGGGAGGAAGTGACCGGCGAACCGGGCAAGGAATTGGATGAGCGCACCCGGTATATGGCCATCCTAGCTGTACTGCTGGGATGCCAGGGCAGGGAACTGTTCCGGAAACTGCTCCCGCAGGCGTTGGATGCCGGCGTCACCCCGGTAGAAGTCAAGGAGATCGTTTATCAGGCCACGGCTTATCTCGGCATCGGACGCAGTTATCCCTTTTTGAACATCGTCAATGAAGTGCTGATGGCCCGCGGCGTCCGCCTGCCGCTGCCCGGTCAGTCCACCACCACGCCGGAGGACCGGGTCCAGAAGGGGGAGGACAAACAGGTGGAGCTGTTTGGCGAAAGTTACCGCGGTGCGGCGTCCCGCGGCCCTGAGGAGAGCCGCCACATCAACCGCTGGCTGGCGGGCAACTGCTTTGGCGACTACTATACACGCATCGGCCTTGACAATCGGCAGCGTGAGATGATCACCTTCTGTTTTATCGCCGCCCAGGGCGGCTGCGAGCCGCAGCTTGCAGGCCACACGGCGGGCAACCTGCATGTGGGCAACAACAAACAATTTCTAATCAATGTCATCTCCCAATGTATGCCCTACATCGGCTACCCGCGCACGCTGAACGCCCTGCGGGTCGTGAATGAAGTTTGTAAGGAGGAAGAACATGACAAAAAGTGAATTTCAACTGGAGGATGTTTTTTCCATTGGGGCAGAAAACACCGGCTTTGCACAGTATTTCACCGGCAGGAGCTACCTGTCGCCGCTGGTGGCGCAGCCTATTCCCATTGCCAATGTGACCTTTGAGCCGGGCTGCCGGAACAACTGGCATATCCATCATGGCGGCGGCCAGATCCTGCTGTGCACGGCAGGGCGCGGCTATTATCAGGAGTGGGGCAAGCCTGCCCGGGAGCTGCATCCCGGTGATGTGGTGAACATCCCGCCGGAGGTCAAGCACTGGCACGGGGCCGCCCCGGGCAGCTGGTTCTCTCATCTTGCCATTTCGGTCCCTGCAGCGCAGGGCGGCTGCGAGTGGCTGGAGCCGGTCGCTGACGATTACAACAAACTGAAATGAGCGGGAGGTTGCGCTTTATGGAATATGTATCCTTGAACAACGGCGTCAAGATGCCCAAAGTTGGCTATGGCGTCTTTCAGGTGGCGGGCGAGGAGTGCGAACGCTGCGTTCTTGATGCGCTGGATGTGGGGTATCGGGCCATTGATACCGCACAATCCTACGGCAACGAGGCGGCGGTGGGCAGCGCCCTGCATAAGAGCGGCCTTGCGCGGGATGAAGTGTTCCTGACCACCAAGATCTGGATGTCCAACGCCAGCTACGAGAAGGCCAGGGCCAGCATCGACAAGTCCCTGCGCAATCTGCAGACGGATTATATCGACCTCATGCTGATCCATCAGCCCTTCGGTGATTATTACGGCGCATATCGCGCCATGGAGGAAGCCTATCGGGCCGGCAAGTTGCGGGCCATCGGGGTATCCAACTTCTACCCCGACCGGCTGATCGACCTGTGCCAGTTCGCGGAGATGACGCCGGCAGTCAACCAGGTCGAGACTCATGTGTACCAGCAGCAGAAAACGGCACACGAGTACATGAAGAAATACGGCGTCCAACATGAGGCATGGGGACCTTTCGCTGAAGGAAAAAAGAACTGCTTCACCAATCCCGTTCTGGTAGGCATCGGGGAGAAATACGCCAAGAGCGCCGCACAGGTCGCGCTGCGCTTTCTGATCCAGAGCGACGTGGTAGTCATTCCCAAATCCACCCACAAGGACCGGATGGCGCAGAATCTGGACATCTTCAATTTCACACTCACCGAGGAGGACATAGATGCGATTCGTGCGCTGGACGAGGGGCAGAGCCTTTTCTTCAACCACTACGACCCTGCCACGGTGGAGATGCTGACCAATATGGGCAAGACGCGGATTGTCTGATTTCATAGAGGGTTTATATAGAGGAGGAAATGGCAGGGGCGGCTGTGCTCCTGCCATTTCTGCAGCGTGGTTAAGATAGCTTCCGGTTCATTGTTATCTGCTGCTACAAACCTGCCAATAAGTGTCAAGTCCTAATTTTCTGCAATGCAGCAAATTTCAGGTTTCTCCTGGCATTTGCCCAATAGAGTCATAATCAAGGTAACGCAAATAGGCCGGCCATTCTCGTGGTCAGCCTGTTTGTGCTTTTATCGTACCGTCCGCCAGCCTTGACAGGCGGCTGTCCGCGCGGTGGTCATCTTGCAGCGACAGAACTCAGAAATATAGCTTTACCTGCTCTGACCGTCGCACACGCAGTGTACCGTCCGGCCAGCCGCCCATCAAGGCCAGGTCGCTTACAGCGATGGCTATGTCCATATAAACTATTTCGGACAAAAGCTCAGGAATCTTGAAATATAGCTATCCAGCTATTGCGGACAAAGAATTTATATATTTTGAGGTTTTGAAATAAGCAGTCACTGTTGCATAATAAATACGCAAGAACTTGGCGGCTCCAGCGACTATATAGACATAGAAATGCTTTCCTTCAGATCGTTTTTTATCCATGAAACAAAATACAGGATTATCTTCATGAGACAGCTGTAAGATCACGCTCGAAATAATGAAGAGTGTTCGCCGCGGATGTGGAGAGCCGCGTTTGGAAACGTGACGCGACTTTGACTCGAATGTACCAGACTGGAAAGGTGGCGCATCTACACCCGCAAATGCCACCAGAGCCTTTTTATTTTTAAAACGACGAACATCGCCGATTTCTGCCATAATAAGCGAAGCAGAATGTGGTCCAACGCCTGGAATCGTTTGCAGCAATTCTACGTTTTTGCGAATAGTTTTTACTTGCGCCAACAAATTCCCAATCGACTGTTCCAAGTATGCCACACTGTCTGACAATGTGTTCAGGGTTGGAATAACAGATAACAGACAAGATCATACTCTCATCCGCACAAGAGTGAATATCTAGGACTTTTGCTGCTTCTGCAGCCTTTATAAGCGCTTCCGCTTTCTTTTTGGCAAATTTGTATCCTGCTCTGCTGGCAGTGGCGATTACTTCCACAAGCTCATACTCATCTGCAGCCAGCAGGATGGCTGGAGTTGGAAAGTGTTCCAAAACGGCTCACGACGTAATGCCGCCCACATCTGAGAAGACCTTACCATATCCGGGAAAGATCTGGTCTAAGAAGGCTGTGAGACGGTTTTTATACCGGGTCACGTCATTCAGAAGTTCTACTCGTTCCCGGCAAAGCAAACGCAATGCGCGAACCGCAGATTGCGGGATCTGCGATGGACGCAAGGTTTTGGTACGGTACAGCATAGCCAGCTTAAATGCATCTACCTTGTCCGTCTTTCTCTTTCATATCGAAAAATCCTTCATGGAACTGCTCTGGAGAGGGTTAACCACAAGTACGTCATATCCACAATCTGAGAAAAACTGAAACAGACTCAAGTGGTAATGTGACGTAGCCTCCATAACAACAGCCGGACGGCTGCCAAAGGCATCCGCAGCCTTCTTGAGCAAGGCTTCGGCATGCTTCATAGATGTACTATCGTGATAAATCTTTGTTTGTGCGAAAATCTGATTATCTGGTGACAGAATGCACATATCGCTAAAAGATTTGCTGACATCGATTCCTGCTACAGGTCCAAAATTCATATATCTCGCTCCTTCCTGGGACAGTTTCGCTTCTTCGCAAAAGCAACAGGCGCGTTTTTGATACGGGTAGCGGCTGTGCCGGCCCAACCAACCAAAACATTGATTCTTTCACGAAGCGAACGGACGGTCTACACTGTTGGTAACTTCCAAATCGGAAACCTAGCAAGCAATTTTGCCACTTTCAGCCCCGCATGATAGTTCTATGTTACAATGTTTTTAGAACCGGCACAACCGTACACCGTCCTTGATGAAATGTTTTTTATTTCATCGGTAACAGTATACCAGCAAGCAATTCCTCTGGCTATCCATTTAGCCAGAGGATGCTTGTTGGTGCACGCCCCAAACCCCATTTGAACGCAGAAGTCCCTTCTGCGGCTGCGCGTTCTGCGAACGCTTTATAAAATCATGACCACAGTCCACTCACCGCGGGCTGTGGTCTTTTTCACGCCCGGCTTCGGGCGCTTCCATGTTCAGTACCCGGTCCACGTTGGCCTTGACGGTCAAAAGCTCCCGCATTTCATCCCGGGCGCGGCGGTATTCTGGGTACAATTTTTTCTTCTGGCTCAGTATCTCCGCATATGCAGCGTTCAGGTCCTTCACCTTGGGCAGCTTCTTCAGGCCCAGCTTGTCAAAGGCATCTTTAGCCGCTTTGTGCAGGGCGATCTCCTCCCGGTGAGCTTCCAGAAACTTTTTGCTGTATCCCGCCTTGCGGTAAGCCACATAGGTGTCGCGGGTCTTGGCGTACTGGATGATATGCGTCCGCAGGGTGCCGATCTCCTCCATCCGCTTTTCCGCTGTTTTGATCTGCGTTTGCAGGTTATTGTATTTTTCAGCTGCTGCCGCAGTCTTTGCCGCAAGCGCGGCGTAGTCCAGCAAGTCATGCTCTGAAAGATAGGTCATGGTCTGGGCCATCTGTTTGAGGTTGAACACCTTAGCCCAGCGTTCATAGCCTTTGCCCTTGCCCGCCTGGAGTTTGGCCTGAATGTCCACCAGCAGGTTGACCTTGGGCGCTTCGGGAGCAGCGACAGCCGATGCTTTGCGCGGTATGTGCTCTCTGGTCCCGGCCAGAACGGCGATCAAATCCTCCTGTGTGTAGCCCTCACCCAGGCTGCACAGCCGGACCGGCTTTTTCCAGCCAGGCGCGCAAAGCGTGATGTGCTTGCCCCGGCGTTCCACGATGCAGCCGGACTTTTCCAGTTCTGTCAGCAGGGTGTCCAGGTCAGCTGGCTTTTGCTCCAGCGCCCGGTCGATGGCAAGGTGCAGCGTTTCCCGGTGAGAGGGCTTGGCGGCATCGCCCAGCCACTTGTTGTAGCTCTTGCCGTGGGGCTTGGGGTTCTCCACGATGGAATAGCCGTTCTCGACACAGATGGTATCGCTCAGCCGCCGCACTGCCCGGGTGCTGCCCAGAAAATTGCGGAACTTGCGGTCGCAGTCCAGATTGACCGCATTCCAAATAATATGGTTATGGACGTGCGCCTTGTC